>CALETL010000269.1 GCA_937920485.1 uncultured Phycisphaerae bacterium | reverse complement strand
GGCCTTTTTACTATTCAGGACGAAGTAGGTCCGGGCCTGATCCTCTGGCAGCCCCGTGGCGCACAGTTGCGAAGACTGATTGAGGATTACTGGAAGGGCGAACATTACAGATTCGGATACGAACTGCTCTACACTCCGCATATTGCTCGGCAGGATCTTTGGAAGACTTCGGGGCATTTGGATTTCTACGCTGAGAACATGTACTCGGCCATGGAGATCGACGAGGTGGCCTATCAACTCAAGCCTATGAACTGTCCCTTTCATATCGGGATATATAACGCTAATAAACACAGCTACCGGGAATTTCCCATCCGCTGGTGTGAGCTGGGCACCGTTTACCGTTATGAGCGTACCGGAGCTCTGCATGGATTACTCCGGGTGCGTGGATTTACACAGGATGATGCACATATTTTCTGCACACCCGAGCAGGTTCAGGGCGAGGCTGATGCCTTTTTGAAATTGCTTTACAGTGTTTACCGGGATTTCGGCTTTGAAGAGGTGATGGTGGAGTTATCCACCCGCCCGGAAAAACGGATCGGTGAAGATGAATTGTGGGACAAGGCGGAAAGCGCACTTGCAGCAGCACTCGATGACAGTGGTGTCGAGTACAAGGTGAATCCAGGTGACGGAGCATTTTACGGACCGAAGATTGATTTTAAACTGAGAGATTCGATTGGTCGTATCTGGCAGTGTGGTACTTTGCAGTTGGATTTCAATATGCCCGGACGTCTTGGTGCCGAGTATGTAACCGAAGATGGTTCACGCCAGACACCAGTGATGTTGCACCGTGCAATCCTGGGTTCGCTGGAGCGTTTTATCGGAATTTTGATCGAAAACTACGCCGGAAAGATGCCGGTTTGGTTGTCGCCGGTACAGGCTGTTGTGCTCAATATTACCGACCGTCAGGATGAAAGATGTAAAGAAATTGCCGAATCCCTTGAAAATCAAGGCTTCCGAGTCGATTTAGACTTGAGAAATGAGAAGATCGGCTTTAAAATCCGCGCTCACACTTTAGGCAGAGTTCCATTTCTGCTTGTTGTGGGCGATCGTGAGGTCGAAGAAGGGACAGTCAATGTCCGCACCCGGGAAGGTGAGAACCTGGGAAGCATGGAAGTTGAGGCCTTTGCCCGGCACCTTCAAAATGAGGTGGCCCGGAGGGGTAAATCAGATAATTAACAGGAGAATTTAACATCGCATCCAAAAAAGAAACGCGGCGCAACGGGGACATAATCGCGCCGCAGATCAGATTGATTGATCAAGATGGTGAACAAGCAGGCGTAATGACGGTACCGGAGGCAATTGAACGGGCCGTGGCAGAGGGAATGGATCTCGTGGAGATTGCCCCGAATGCCGAGCCACCAGTTTGCAGGATCATGGATTTTGGCAAGTACCGGTTTGAATTGGCCAAGAAAGGACAGGCGTCGAAGAAGAAACAAAAAGTCACGCATGTCAAGGAAGTCAAATTCCGGCCGGGAACCGAGGTAGCTGACTACCAGGTCAAGATGCGAAATGTACGCCGCTTTTTGGAAGCTGGCGATAAGGTTAAGGTGACATTGCGATTTCGCGGTCGTGAAATGGCACACCAGGAGCTCGGAGCAGAGATGCTAAAGCGGGTTCGTGATGACCTGATCGAAGAAGCCGTTGTTGAGCAGATGCCCAAAATGGAAGGTCGCCAGATGACAATGATGATCAACGCCAAGAAGACGTGATCAAATAGTTTTATAGTGTGATCGCAATGATGCGGTCACTTTTTGAAGAAGTGTTGCCGAGCAAATGGTAAAGAGCTGGAAAAACTTCCCCAGCCGCTTGAGTAGCACATATTACAGGCCGATTAAGGCCACCAGGAGTAAACCATGCCCAAGATGAAAACCAATCGGGGTGCGGCCAAGCGCTTTAAGAAAACCGCTTCAGGTAATTTTAAACGTGGGTTCGCATTCAAAAGTCACATTCTGACCAAGATGAGTACCAAGCGTAAACGCAATTTGCGTGGTACGGAAACTGTTAATTCCTCTGACAAGAAAGCGGTCAAGCGCTTACTTCCGTACGCATAACAGGAGACTCGGAAAATGGCTAGAGTAAAACGTGGTGTTGTCGCCAATGCGCGGCACAAAAAAGTATTAAAGCAGGCTAAAGGTTATTACGGTGCACGTCGTAAGGTTTACCGTGTTGCCAAACAGGCTGTTATCAAGGCAGGTCAATATTCATACCGTGACCGCCGTACCCGTAAACGCATGTTCCGCCAGTTGTGGATTGTTCGTATCAATGCTGCCGCGCGGCAATTTGATATGTCTTACAGTCGTTTCATGGATGGTCTGAACAAGGCCGGCATCGAAGTCGACCGTAAGGTATTGGCTGATCTCGCGGTACATGATATCGCTGCATTTGGTGCTCTCGCAGAGAAAGCCAAGGCCAGCCTCGTCTGAAGTAACAACACACGGGCAACCTCCCGGGTTGCCCGTTTTTGTTGAGTAAGTATGCAGGAGGGGCAGGGGTCCTTCCTATTGGGGTTATAGCAGTGGAATCGGTTAAGCAAATTCTCGAGCAGGCACTGGCG
>CALETL010000268.1 GCA_937920485.1 uncultured Phycisphaerae bacterium | reverse complement strand
GGTTGCAGGTAACGATTGCAGAAGACGGCAACCAGGCGCTGCAGAAGGTTCTGACTAAAACCTTTGACCTGATATTGATGGACATGCAGATGCCTCACATGAATGGCTATGATGCGACAAAGGAACTTAGAAAAAAAGGGTCCACAACACCGATCGTTGCCTTAACCGCTAATGCGATGAAGGGGGACGACAAAAAATGCCTCGAAGTCGGATGCGATGAATATTTATCGAAACCAATCGACCGCAGAGAATTACTGGCAATAATTGGAAAATATTTGCCCTCGAAAAAACCGGCTTTAACCGACACCGCAACACCTCAAGAATCATAAGCCGACGAAAGTTGTCTATTTTCGCGATGACGGAGACCGGCGAACCGATTTTTTTGTTTTACTGGTTTTCTTGTGGGTCGCCGTCGATGTGCCGTCTAACACTTTGATGGCTTTCTTGACATCAGCCACTTTTAGAATACCGGTTGTTCTGCCTCCCCTTGCTCCGGCAGTACAATAGGCATAAGAAATATTAATATGAGCCTTTGAGAGCTTATTGGTTACGTCGGCGAAAGCCCCGGCGTGATTAGGCAAATTCACACAAAGCACTTGTGTTTCACTAAACTGCATATTCATTTTTTTTAAAATATTACGTGTCTTGACCGCACCGCTCCCCACTATCCGCATGACGCCATGTTCCACCGAATCCATCATTGTAATCGCCACAATGTTGATTTTTTCGTCAGCCAGAGCATTCAGCAGTTGAGCCAGGACGCCGGGCTTGTTAACCATAAAAATTGAAAATTGTGTCTCTAAATGCATGGTCAGACCCTTTCGGAAAAAGTTATGATCTGTCCGAACCGCTGAAATTCCTCACTTTCAGTCCGGTTCAGATAACGTTGCATATTAAGATGTACGCAGCGCAGAAACGGCTGCTTCCATATCGTCATAAAAATCAAATAGTTTATCCAAATGAGTAATACGAAATACTCGTGTCAGTTGAGGATTAATGCCGCTGATCAAAAGCGTTCCTTCCATATCCTTTATTTTCCGCCAGATATTGACCAACAGCCCCAGCATTTGAGATGAAAAAAAGCAAACATTCGAAAAATCAATAATCATCTTTCGTATGTGATGATTTCGGATTGAATCCTGAAGGGTTTTGGAAATTTGCTCCATCTCCCCAATACCGCTAATCGAGGCCTGTTTAAATGAAACAATTAAGACATCACCGTCCTTTTTGATACCCAGTATATTAGTGTCTTTAATCTCGTCCAAAAAACAGCTCCCAAAAGGCAATTTGCTATAGGTAAATGATACCACCAATCGCCTTTTTTGTCAATTCATATTTTATTTGGCGAGAACTTCACCGGCTCCGTCATTTCACTTTCCAGCAAGCTGCCTGATGCTGGTCAGAATCGCCCTTGGGCGACAGTGTCTGGGTTTGATGCCTGCATTGTTCTTCGGCCATGGGGCATCGGGGATGGAATGGACATCCGGAAGGAGGATTGGACGGGCTTGGAACTTCTCCGCCCAGCGGGATACGCTGTTTTTGCCTGCTCGGATCGGGCTCGGGAATGGCGCTGAGCAGAGCGGATGTATACGGGTGCTTTGGATTGGCGTAAAGCTCGTCCCTGTCTGCATATTCAACAATCCGCCCCAGGTACATCACCGCAACAAAATCGCTGATATGCTCAACCACCGCCAAATCATGTGCAACAAATAAATACGTCAGATTAAACTGTTCCTGTAAGTCCTGCATCAGGTTAATAATCTGCGATTGGATCGAAACATCCAACGCACTGACTGGCTCGTCGCAAATAATGAATTTTGGATCGAGCGCCAACGCCCGTGCAATTCCGATACGCTGACGCTGCCCGCCGGAAAACTCATGCGGATAACGGTTCAGATGTTCCGGCGAAAGCCCTACCTTCCGCATCAAATCAGCAACACGATTCCGTCGTTCCTTACCGGATGCATACTTATGCACCTTCATCGCTTCGCCAATGATACCCTCTACTGTCATACGCGGATTCAGAGAACCATACGGATCCTGAAACATCATCTGGATATCCTGACGGAGTTCTTTCATTTTATCAGGCGGCAAGGAGAAAACATCCTTGCCGTCAAATGTAAATGATCCCTCGGTTGGCTGAATCAGCCGTATCATGGTACGCCCGACGGTCGTTTTACCACAGCCGCTTTCACCCACAAGACCCAAGGTTTTACCCGCCGGGATCGAAAAGCTGACACCATCAACGGCTTTGACATGACCAACCGTCTTACTTAAGACACCGGCCTTAATCGGAAAATGTGTCTTAAGGTCTTTGACCTCAACTAATATGTTGTTTTCGTTATTCATATTGACTCGTCATTCGTTCCCTGACGTTTAAAAGCTTCTTCATGTCCCTCAGCAAACCAGCAGGAAACACATCGGCCGGTCGAGACTTCCAACAACAGTGGTTCCTGTGTTTGGCATTGTTTTTTGTCTTTTCCGATTGGACACCGCGGATGGAACTTACAACCAGATGGAAAATGCAGCGGATTCGGAACTGTACCGGCAATCACATCCAAACGTTCCTTTTTCTCTCCCAGACGCGGCAATGATTTCAACAGTCCCTGAGTATAAGGATGCAGCGGATTCTCAAATAAATCTCCTGCTTTCGCTGTTTCAACCACACGTGATGCATACATCACCACGACATCATCTGCACTTTCAGCAACCACGCCAAGATCATGTGTAATCAGCATGATGCTCATATTCTCTTTTTGCTGAAGGTCCCGCAGCAATTCCATTATCTGGGCCTGAATCGTTACATCCAGTGCCGTCGTCGGTTCGTCGGCAATCAGCAGTTTTGGACCACAGCACAGTGCCATGGCAATCATCACACGCTGCCGCATTCCGCCGGACATCTGATGCGGGTACTCGGTTACCCGTCTTTCAGGATCAGCAATCCCGACCTTGCGCATCATGTCAACCGCTATATCCCATGCCTCGCGTCCGGATTTTTTCTGATGCAGTTTTACGGCTTCGACGATCTGGTTGCCGACCGTAAAGACCGGATTCAAGCTGGTCATCGGCTCCTGGAAAATCATCGCAATGTCATTGCCGCGTATGTGCCGCATCCGACTCTCCGATGCTTCCCGCAAAGATTCATCATCAAAGGTAATGCTTCCGGCTACGATTTTTCCGGGGGGCCATGGAATCAGCCGCATCACCGATAACGCGGTTACACTTTTGCCGCAGCCGCTTTCGCCCACGACAGCCAGCGTTTTGCCCAGCGGAATATCAAAACTGACATCCTGCACGGCTTTAACCAACCCCTGTTCGGTATAAAAGTGTGTCGAAAGATTCTGAATCGACAACAGGTTGTCACCATTCTGTGTCATTGCTTAATCGGTCCTCAATTTCGGATCCAGACAATCACGCAACGCATCGCCAAAGATATTCAGTGCCAGCGAGATAAAGAAGATCGCCACCGTCGCGGCGGCCATTTCCCACCAGACATTGCGGGCCAGTTCAGTTCGTGCCGCATCGATCATCCCGCCCCAACTGGGCTTGTCTGTTTCCCCCAGGCCCAGAAAGCTCAGGATCACTTCGGCGTGAATAAAACTTACAAATCGAAGCGAAAAATTAATAATGATCACATGGAACACATTGGGGAGCAGATGTCTAAAAATGATTCGGCTGTTTGAACAGCCCAACGCCCGCGCCGCCAGAACATATTCGCTTTCTTTTCGTTTGATGATCTCGCCGCGAATAAGTCGGCAAATGCCCACCCAACTGGTCAAGCCGATCGCCAGATACACCGCCGTGATACCGCGAATCTCCCACCCAAAGAAATTACGGTCACGCAGGACCACGGCAAATGCCATTACCAGCAGAATATAAGGGATCGTGCCCAGCGTTGTATAGAACCAGACAATCACATCATCCACCCACCCGCGGAAGTAACCGGCGATCGCACCCAGCGGCACACCGATCAGTAAGCTGATAAAAGACGCACATAGCGCGACAGTGATTGATGTCTTGGCGCCATAAACTGTTTTTCGCAAAGTGGACTGCCCCAGAAAATCCGTCCCAAAGAGCGCCTTGCCGGTTTCGACTTCGGACTGCCCTTCCGGCGTCCATTCGTAACTGTCCAAGGGGGCCTGATAGGACGGGCCGACGATC
>CALETL010000267.1 GCA_937920485.1 uncultured Phycisphaerae bacterium | reverse complement strand
TGCTTCAATAAATATAGCACATTAAACGCCGTCCGCAGGTGCAGGTTCAGCTTCATGCAATCGTATAGGTCGCCGGTGATCTCCACACCGGTTTCATGAACCGAATCGGTCTTAAAACCCAATGCTTCTATTTCTGTTTGAAGCGTCTGTGCCAATCCGCGGGCGCATGTCACTAAAATTGTACTTTTGTCTTTATTGTTCATCCGGTCCATCATAGCGGGTTATTGTAAGAGTTCAAGCTTCAGCTTGTTTTGTTTTCAGCGTAGGCAGGGTGCCTGCTCTACCGATTACCCCCTCCCCCCTTCGGGGTACTCCCCCTTAGCAGGGGGAGAGTTTTAAGGCTACATTGTTTTATATCGCGGACCGCCGGTTGGTTCCGGGACAGTCCAGCGGATATTATCATACGGACACTTTCGCTGACAGGTTTTGCAATGCAGGCAGTTTGACGGATTCGCTGGTTTGGGTTGTCCCTGGATATCTTCATACACACCCGCCGGACAAAATGTAATACACGGTGCGCCATATTTGCCCAGGCACGTTTCCTTACAGGTTGTTTCGTCGCCGATCAGTAGGTGGCAGGGTTCTTCTTCACGATGTTCGGTCGCGGCTACAGCCGTAAATGCATCCTTGTCAAACTTGACAGACGGACGCAAACGGTATTTCGCCGTGGATATTTCCTTGTAATCCGGTTCGATATTGAATTTCGGCAACCATCCACCTAATACCGACAGCGGCATTCCAATCAGCGGTCCGAATTTGGCAACCGTCTGGCGGAAGTTTTTCGCGGAGGTCATTTCCTTCAGGACGCCTGCATCTTCGAGGTATTTCGTATAAATTCGCGCGAGTCCCTTGGGAGCGTCGAGTCCGTTGGCAACAGCATTCGCAGCAGCGATACCTGATTCGATAGCGTTGTGCAGGCCCTTGATCTTGCACATATTGACAAAACCGGCACTGTCGCCGAGCAACATCACATTACTGCGTCCGATGACATTGGTTTCCGGACAGCGGGGGATTGCATAAAGCCCGCCTTCGGGGATCATCTTAGCGCCTGCCTCGGTGATTGTGCCACCTTCAATAAACTGCTTGACGAATTTATGCCCCTTGAAACGGGTCAATGCATCCTGAGGGTTGAAATCGCAATACTTGAAGTCCAGACCGACGATCATCCCCACAGCGATGTGGTTGTCGCCCATCGGGTACATAATGCCTCCGCCGAACATGCTCGGCCCGATTGCCGGCGTCCAGATAGGATAACCCATGGCATGGACAACCCGGCCGGAGCTGAATTTTTGATACTGTTCATCACTGACTTTAATCAGTTCTTTAACCCCGATTGAATAGAGTTGATTACCTTGACGGATGAGTTGGGCCTTTTGGATGAATTTCTCCGCCAGCAATCCATCACATCCTTCTGCGATAATGACCGTCTTGGCTGTAATGGTCTCACCTGCAAGGTAATTACTTTGCTTTTGGCCTTCTTTATCCAGACCCTGATCGACAAGTTTGATTCCGGTCGCAATGTGTTCGGATTCGTCCCAGAGAATATCTTCTGCAGCAAAACCGTAAAGCACCTCGACGCCCAGAGAAACAGCAACCTTGCTGAGCCATGCGGCCAGTTTGCTGACAGAGCAGATATAATCGCCGCTGTGGGCCATCTGACCGAATGCCAATCTAAAGGCTTTAGCCATTTTGATCGCGATCTCGATGGGAAATGCGAGCTTGTTGCCCAGCAGGAACATGACATCGTCCTTATTCACCTTGCTGAGCAATACACCCTTGGCCTCGTCCGATTCAGCCCAATTCGGGTCAATGGGATCCATCAGTTTGGCAATGGCCTTCGGTTCCAGCACGGCTCCGGAGAGGTTATGGTTGCCCGGCCCGGCGGCTTTGTCGATAACGACGATATCCAGATCGGGTTTTTGCTTTTTCAGTGTGATCGCTGTTGCCAGTCCCGCAGGCCCTGCCCCGATGATCAAAACCGATACATTATTATATTCCTGCATATCTATAGTCCTGTATTCTTATCTTTCCACTCTTTTATCCGGCTTTAATTGCCTCGGCCAGTTCAGGGACAATCTGCTCGGCGTTTCCGATGAGATAATAGTCGCACTGCTTGAAGATGGGTGCGTGATGATCGAGGTTAATGGCGATAATCGTTTTACTGTTTGCAACGCCGATCATATGCTGAATGGCACCGGAGATGCCGATGGCGATATATAAATCCGGGCCAACAGCAGTTCCGGTTTGTCCAACCTGATGGATGCGTTCAGTATAACCTTGTTCAACTGCCGCCCGCGACGCTCCCTGCTCAACGGAGATGCCGAGTTTTTCGCTGAGGGCATCGCAGAGTTCAGAAACCGTTTTATGGTAGCTCCCACGGTTTTGCAGGCCTCGGCCGCCGCTGACGATTACATCACTGTCAAAATTAACCTGGCCATGTGCTTTTTCCGTGTTCAGGATGCGTAAGCTCAGGTCGTCCGGAGTCAGTGAGACAGGATGCTCGATTACTTGACCCTTTCGGCCGGGATCGGTAGCAAGGCGCTTCATCACACCGGGTCGTGCGGTTGCCATCTGACACGTTGAATCTTTGGTACAGATGGTTGCCATGACATTACCGCCCAGCGCCGGACGCGTTTGCATCAGCACAGCAACCTGTCCTTTTCGGCTGGAATCCCGGATGTCTAACCCCGTACAGTCGGCCGTCAGCCCGCAACCGACGCGGTAAGAAACCATCGGGGCCAGTACACGTCCCTGCGGCGTTGCTCCATACAGAAAGATTTGCGGTTGGTATTTTTTAAATACATCTGAAACCGCTTTACGGTATGAATGCGGGTCAAATTCTTTCAACAGGGGATCTTCGATCAAATATATCGTGTCGGCTCCGGCGGCGATCAGTTTTTCACTCAGCGGCTTTACGCCGTCTCCGACCAACACCACGCCAACCTCGGTACGCAGAGAATCCGCCAGTTCACATGCTTTGCCGATCAGTTCAAACGTTGCGGCGTTTAACACACCTTCACTGACTTCCGCCATGACCCATACCTGGCCGGCATATTCCGGTTTCGTCAGCGTCAGACCGGCCAGCATGTCGTCAAGGGCCATTTTGTGAAAACCGATGGACTGATCAGCGAGAATCATTTCCTTTGTAGTTTCATTGATGTCTGCCGGATCAGAAATATTAAGTGCATTCAGTTTTTCGATCAGTGCCTTATAATCCTCTACTTCTTTGGAAGTCCCTTCGTAATGGCGGTCAAAAATGCTTTCCCGCTGTTCCGGGAGAATATAACACGCTGCGTTTTCAGATTGAGCAGCTGCGTTTTGATCATCTTTTTTGACACTATTTCGGATGATCTCTGCTAACTCGCCGACAGTTTCAACATGTTGGCATTTTCGAGTGGTTTTACCGGGAGGGAACACACGAATGACGCGTGTCTTTGAACCTTTAACACCCACAGCCGTTGCTTTGACATCGTCCGCACTCCACTGGATCAGTTCGGTCTGATTGCCTTTGCGGGTGTGTGCGAACGAGGCAAACAATTGATGTTCATATTTGGCCACAGTAATAACCGCTGGCGTGTTCAAAGGTTGTACGATCTGGCTGCCGCCGGTGATGATGCGGGTAAATGTAAATTGTCCGTTATTTAATTCCACGTCGGTTGCATAGGGCACACAGGGGATGTTTAGCTCTTCGGCCATCTGTGCCGGAACCTGTGCGGTATCACCGTCAACGGACTGCATGCCGGAGACGATATAATAATCATCGCTGCCGTCAAGCAGTTCGGTTTGAATCTTCCGGACGGCATGGCCCAGCGGGTTGGCCGTTGCACAGGTATCGGCGCCGCCCAGTGCCCGGTCGGTCAGCAGGACCGCAGTGTCAGCAAAACGGCTCAGACTGTAACGAAGAACCTCCGCAGCCATCGGTGGTCCCATTGTTAATGCGACTACTTTGCCGTCAGTTACGCCGTCGAGGCTTTTCATTTGGCGTGCAAATGCCAATGCCTGAGCATCCAGTTCATTAATGACGCTTGCCAGACGTGTACGAATCAGGTTGCCTGTCTTCGGATCAAAAGCATTATCGGTGATCTGCGAAACATCAGGCACCTGTTTAACTAATACGATGTAGTGGCTCATTAATTACTCCGGTCAAACGATTAAAAACGTTTCTCTTTTTTGAAAAACCAACTTAAATGTATTATTGACTGATAATAGTACCCTATATTTCAACTCCGGTCTATCAGAATTGACCAGTGTCTATTTTAAACAATTTTCAAGCGGTCAGAAGCAGGTAATTTAAGCTGTATGTTAGATTCTGCATGCCGCTTCCATTCGTCACTGAGTTTATTGAAACAGGAAGGCAGTTGCAATAGGGTGATCTAAAAAATAGCTTAATCCGACAGAAAAGTAGTATAAAACTGCCATTTTTTACTATTTTATTGCCTATTCCTGCTGAAATACTTGATGTGTCTTGATTTTACAAGGCAGGAATGCTAAAACAAATCGTGGAAATAACATATTAAATCAATTTTAGGAAAGAGTTCTTAAAGCAATGAGGTGAAACATGGCAGATTTGAAGGCGTTGAGCGAGGCGATTATTAAGGGTGATCAAAAGACCGCTGTAGATATCACCAAAGCGGCCTTAGACGACGGAATGGCTCCGGGAACCGTTCTGAGTGATGGACTGATTGCCGGGATGAATGTGATCGGTGTACGATTCAAAGCCAATGAAGTGTACATTCCGGAGGTTTTGATTGCGGCCCGTGCGATGAAAATGGCGATGGAACTGCTGGAACCGAAACTGATTGAGGCCGGTGTTCAACCCATTGGCAAGGCGATGATCGGAACCGTTCAGGGGGATCTGCATGACATTGGTAAAAATCTGGTGGTGATGATGCTTAAAGGCGCCGGTTTTGAGGTTGTGGATATTGGCGTGGATGTTGCTCCGGATGCTTTTGTTGATAAGGCGAAAGAGACTGGTGTACAGGTTGTTGGTCTAAGCGCGCTGTTGACAACAACGATGCCGGCCATGGAAAAGACGGTCCAGGCAATCAAAGGTGCGGGTCTTTCGGTCAAGACAATGATTGGCGGAGCCCCGGTGACCCAGGCCTATGCGGAAAAGATTGGTGCCGATGGCTATGCCGCGGATGCAGCCACGGCGGTTGATATTGCCAAAGAACTGACGAATTAAGGGCTTGTAAATAAAATCAAAAGGCGAGTTGAAAGACTCGCCTTTTTTTATGCGCATAAAAAGTGCGGATGAGAGGATTCGAACCTCCACGTCCCAAGGGACACAGGCACCTGAAGCCTGCGCGTCTGCCAGTTCCGCCACATCCGCTAGCAAAGGGGGCAATATACCGTTTTTTCCACCTGCGTCAAGTCCTTTTTCAGGCGATTTAACGGCATTTGCCTTTCAGAAATGAACAAAACTTTTCAGAATGGATCAGGATGCAATTGATTTTTTGTGATGGTTCGCTTAAGATACCCGTTTGGTGATGGAATTCTCATATTAGGATGGACGAATGTCTGGTAAAGGATTTACACATCTTCATTTACATACGCAATACTCGCTGTTGGACGGTGCGATATCTGCGAAAAAGTTGTTTGCCCGCTGCAAAGAACTGGGTATGGATTCGGTGGCCATTACCGATCATGGAAACCTGTTCGGTATGGTGGATTTCTACACGCAGGCCAAAGCCGCAGGAATCAAACCGATTTTGGGGATAGAGGCCTATATCGCACCGGACAGCCGCTTCGAACGGCAAAAGGGCGGCGGCGTTAAGGAAAACGCATCTCATTTGATCCTGCTGGCCGAAAACCAGACCGGGTATCAGAATCTTTTGAAATTGAGCACGATCGGATTTACCGAGGGCTTTTATTACCGTCCCCGAATCGATAAGCAGATTCTTACAGAGTTGAACGAGGGGCTCATCTGTACTACCGCCTGCATTGGGGGCGAAATTCCATCGGCATTGATCCGTAACGACTGGGATGCAGCTCGCAAAGCGGTCAATGATTACCTTGAAATTTTTGGGCCGGAACGATTCTTTCTGGAGATTCAGCAGCACGATGATGACGAGCATCCGGAACTGATGGGGAAAATGATCGAACTGGCCGGTGAGATGGGCGTCGGTTTAGTCGCGACCAATGACGTTCATTTTCTCAACGAAGATGATTTCGAGGCGCATGACGCCTTATGCTGCATCAATACCGGCAAGAAAATAACCGATC
>CALETL010000266.1 GCA_937920485.1 uncultured Phycisphaerae bacterium | reverse complement strand
AAACCTTTGGGATCGCATCTACCCGGGTTACCGTCATGGTCACCACACCGAAGTCCTCTTCCACCTTTCCGTATAGTTTGAAAGCCCGGCTTCGATCCAAAATCGAGCAAAAACGGCGATAGGCTTTGGGAAAAAAAGTTGTTTCAACAAGACCGGTTTCATCTTCGAAGGTCAAAAATTCCATTGGATCACCCTGCTTGGTATGTACGACTTTACCTGTAATCAATAGGCCGGCAAAATGCACATATTTACCCACAAAATTGGGCAAATCGACAGCTTTGACAATCCGCCATTTATTTAGAGCATCTGTGTATAAAACCATTGGATGCCGGTCACACAAAAAACCCAGGGCCGAAAAGTCATGACGCAGGCGCTTCAATTCTTTTTCATCGGGGAATGAAGGCTTTGGAACATTTGATTTAGATTTTTGCCAAGCGACCAACTCCCACAGCAATGACGTCCGTTTTTCTTTTGGATGCAGTGAGTCAAAGGCACCGGCGTGAATCATCGAGCGAACCTCAGGTTCGTCAGGCCGTATACGATCAAGAAAATCGACGATATCGCAATACATTCCCGACTCTCGCTTGTCTACAATTCGTCTGCGTGTATCTGAACTCAAATGTTTGACAGACAACCATCCGACACGCATGGAATTTGCCTTGCCCCGCCAACGAACGTCGCTTTTATTCACATCAGGAGGGAGAATATCCAGACCCATACGCCTCGCTTCCGACACATAGGCAAAGGTACTGTAAAAGCCGCCCTGATTGCTAATAACCGCTGCCATAAACTCTGCCGGATAGTGAGTTTTCAGGTAGGCGGCCTGAAAAGATACCCGGGCATAACTGGCGCTGTGGGGTTTACAGAATGAATAACCGCTGAAACTCATCATCATGTCCCAAATAGATTCGATCTGTTCGTCGGTTACGCCGCGTATTTTTGCGCCCGCCGAAAAACGTTGTTTGTAGTCGTCAAGTTTTCGCGCCTTGTCTTTTTTTGACATGATTTTTCGAAGTCCGTCAGCGTCAACATGCGAGAATCCGGCCAACTCCACGGCCACTTTGGAGACATCTTCCTGATAAACCATAATTCCAAATGTTTCTTCCAATACATCTGCCAACAACGGGTGAATCGGCTTCCAACCACCTCCATGCAGCCGACGGACATACTCGCGTATATAATCATTGGCCGCCGGGCGAATAATGCTGCTGTGAATAACCAAATGATTAAAATCTCCGATTTTTGCTTTCTCTTGTAACTGGCGCATGGCAGGGCTTTCGATATAGAAACACCCCATCGTATTTCCTTTGGCCAGATTCACTTGCGTTGCTGCATCGCTTTCCGGTTCCCAGATATTTTCATCAAACGTCTCGCCGTTGTCTTTCATGTTTGCAATGGTATCACGTATAACACCCAGACTGCGGTTGCCCAAAAGGTCTATTTTAACTAAACCACTTTCTTCGGTGCCGTCTTTTTCCCATTGGATGATCGGAATCCCTTTAGGGGCGATCTCGACGGGGACATACTCATCAATAGGACGAGGAGTGATAACCACACCCCCCGGATGAACAGAAAGATAACGCGGGACGCCAATGATGCGTTGGGCAATACGTATAATTTGCGGCCAAGGTTCTGCAAAATCAAGTTTGCCAAGCTCCGGCAACCGCCTGAGCCGTTGCATGAGATCATCACTTTCGTCATCCGCCCGCCAAAACCACGGCAGGCGTTTGGAAACACGGCCGATCTCTTGGTCAGTGAGCCCGAAAACCTTTCCCACTTCCCGTATAGCCATGCGCGGTTTAAAAAAAACGTGGTTGCAGACCAATGCTGCGTGACCGTTATACTGTTTCAATACCGCATCTAGAACCTCATCTCGCTCATCCCAGGCAAAATCGATGTCAATATCAGGAGGATCTGAACGTCCCGGATTAAGAAAACGTTCGAAGTACAAATTATGTTTGACCGGGCATACATTGGTAATGTATAGGCAATAAGCCACAAGCGATGCAGCACCACTTCCGCGACCGCAAATGCGCGAACTGCGAGATACAATGTCCTGAACCACAAGAAAATACGATGAGAACCCCATCTTTTCGATGATGCTCAGTTCATGCTCCAGACGATCTACGATGTCTTCAGGAAGATCGTTTCCGTACCGCCTTCGTGCCCCTTTGTAAGCAGCATTTCTCAGAAGATGCTTTGCTTTTTGTCCCTGTGTATCGATCCATGGTGGCAGAATAAGTCCAAAACAAGGCCCTGTAAATGCAAGCCGTTCCGCAATTGCTTCGCTAGCTTGAATCACGTCAGGCCAGACGGCAAATCGCTCGACATACTCGGACGCCGGTGCCAGCCATGCATCGGACGATGCGAACTTCTTCGGAGTCAATCGGGAGAGCGATGTGTTGAGTTCTATGGCTCGTAAGACGCGATGGATTATTTCATCTTCCGGATCTAGGAAAAAATTTGCCGGCGCGGCCACCATTGGCACGCCAAGATATTGGGACATCTTACGCAATCGGACGGCATTGCTGTTCGGCTTTCGCAGTACTCCCGCCGCAACAGTTACCCCCGCTTCATACCAATCATACAAAAGTTCAGAAAATGATGTGATGACTATCAGTCCTTTGGCAAAAACGGGCATTGCGGATTTCAAATCAAAGGTTTTATCTGTATGACGGCGCGTAATAAGCCGACACAGGTTGCGGTATCCCTGATTGTTCTCAACAATGCAGACGGCACGGTGGCCGGTTGCGGGATCTGTCACCTCTGAGCCGACGATAGGTGTCACCTTTTCATGCTCGCATGTTTTTAGAAAAGACCACAACCCGTAAAGATTGTCGGTATCTGTAAGGGCTATCCGGTCATAACCACGCTGTTTGGCAGCAGCACCAATGTCTGCCGGTGAACACGTGCCCCACATGAGAGAGTAATATGAACGGACGGTAAGTGGAGTCATAGGGTAAAAAAAGATGATGATAACTCAGGACCAAACCCCAACACGAATTGCAGTAGCACCAAAGCGAAAACGGATGTTGTCGAGAGCGGTGATCAGATTGTCGCTTTTCTTTCTTTTTTCCTCGTCTTCGACAAAAAG
>CALETL010000265.1 GCA_937920485.1 uncultured Phycisphaerae bacterium | reverse complement strand
ACGAATTTCCCGCATGGCTTCTTTGGCGTTGCCGGGGTCCATTTGATAGCTTTTGCGGTCACCTTGCGAGGGGGTACTGTGAGCGGCATCCCTGAACGGGCCGTAATAGGCGGAAGCGAACTTGGCGGAGTAGGACATGATCGCAGTGTCGGTCAGGCCTTCAGCGTCCAGTTTCTTGCGGATAACACTGACACGCCCATCCATCATATCAGAGGGAGCAACGATATCGGCACCGGCTTTGGCGTGGGCAGCGGCCATCTTCGCCAAGAGATCACAGGTCCTGTCGTTTTCGACTTGGGCGTTTTCCATCACGCCGCAATGGCCGTGATCGGTATAGGCACAAAGGCAGACATCTGTAGCAACAACCAACTCCGGCACGGCATCCTTAATCCGCTTAATCGACTCGGCAACGGCGCTGTTTTCGGCCCATGCGTCCGAGCCGGTCGGGCCCTTTTTTTTCGGCAGGCCGAATAACAGAACCGCGGGGATACCGAGCTCGGCGACTTCTTTGGCTTCATCGGAGGCATGTTCAGCGGACAAATGAAAACAGCCGGTCATGGAGGCGATCGGCTCTTTTACATCCGTGCCGGGGCAGACAAAAAACGGATACATGAAATCGGCCGGATTCAGCCGAGTCTGGGATACCAATTTTCGCATCATGGCAGTTTTGCGAAGCCGCCTGAGCCGTGTTTGCGGATAGGCCATCGAAATATCTCCGGTTATCAGTAATAATCGTTCTTATATTGATAATTCTACGAAGTAGGAACAGTTGAGTCCAGAATAATCACAGGCATTTTATCTGATGCGAGGATGACTATTCTGTTAATCGCACAACAACATCACCGGACTGCTGTATAATAACAGCAACAAATACAGGCCGGTTCGGACCTAAATCCTCAGGGATATCAGCATAAATATCATCCGTTGACCGGTTCAGTCCGTCCTGTTGCCAGGAAACATTAACCGAGTTTCCCTGATAACGCTTGAGTGGAAATTCCGTTGAAAAGTTCCGGCCGGAAGGAATAAAATTGCACGTCACAACGGTACCCGTTTTTTCAACTTTCAACTTGATGTCATAAAGCGGGTCGGGGGTATTATTATAAATGACAAGTCCGGCGATGTCAATCGGAGCAGCTCCTACGGGCAAGCCGCCGCAACCATTGAATAGTAATCCGGCCAGGATAATGACAATTGAAGTTGTTACGCAGGCAGAATTTCGCATGATAAACATCCTTTGGCAGTTTCTAATAATTCCACTTTTCATGGCAGGCAATCTGGTCCAATGAAAGTCGTTTGGGTGATTTGGGCTCATCGGCCGCATACCCAATCGTCATCAGCTCGACAATCTCGATATGCGTCGGGATATTCAGAATCTTGCGGACGCTTTGCGGCTTAAATGAGCCGATCCAGCAGGTTGCCAGCCCCAGTGACGTTGCGGCAAGCGCGATATGTTCCAGCGCGATTGAGACATTGATGGATGCGTATGGCTGGCCGCACAGATTCATCCGCTTGTTGGTGCAACTGCACGCGGCCAATATAACCGGGGCCTGGCCAACAAATTCCTGATCCGCGGCGGCATGCTGCAATCGCCGGCGCGTCTGTGCATCGGTAACGATCACAAAACGCCAGTCCTGAACGTTCCGGGCTGACGGTGCCAGACGTGCCGCTTCCATAAGCGTTTCAAGCTTTTCTGGCTCGATGGGTTTGTTTTGGTAGCTTCTGCATGAGTAACGTTGTTTGATCGTTTCGAGTATGTCCATGGGGCCACTCCTGTTCGGCGTTAAATGACTTGTTTTATCTGATTCAAACCCAAAGAATATATCAAAATCCCGTGTTTTTCAATGATTTGTAAGATTTCAGGTCAAAAAGGTTGACATGACGACGGCAAATCCGTATAGTACCCCCTCTCTTTGGGGCGCTTAGCTCAGTTGGCTAGAGCACCTGCCTTACAAGCAGGGGGTCACAGGTTCAAGTCCTGTAGCGCCCACTGAAAAACCCCGATGACAAACAGTGTCAAAGGGGCTTTTTTTGTGCCCAAAAACAAGTATTTTCTGCTATAAACGGCGGAGTAAAATTGTCCCACCTGGCGGAGCAACAATGTACCGCCTGATATCCATATAGCCGAGACCGCCCCGGCTGTCAATCTTCAATTCTTGCCCGTTCTGTGTTGCTGTCTGGCTAAGCGTTTACGGAGCAGCGACCAAAGTTGTGACAGTAATAGAGTGGGCAAAACAGCCGATTTGAGAGCAATACAATAAGAAAGGCCCGTTCGTTGAACGGGCCTTTCTTTGTATATTTCACACCTCCTCCAGGAGGTTTTTTGCCCAATAAAGAGAGCTGTGAAAGATCACAGCTCTCCTATCAAAAAATGAACACAATTCAAAAATTTTCGGTTTATAAGTGATTCAGCATTTCCGCCATATCCTTGACGTTTTCCAATTCTGCTTCAGTAGCGGCAGTATTCAGAATCGTCACTTCACACTGTTCGATCGCCTCGCCGACAGTCGTTGCGGTCGTCGTAAACTCAGCCGGGTCAAAAGTAACCGTCAGATAATAGTCCAGCTTGTGCGAAACAATATTCAGCCACAGGGCAAACAGTTGACGTTTGGCTTTTTCACGCATGACCGAAGCATCATAATCAGAAAGAGTTGCCTCACCAAAGGCCAGATCACTCAGGGTTGTTCCGGACAGTCCGTCGGCAAATACCGCTGAATACAGTTCCAGGTCTCTCATATATGCAGGCAGTGCGGTGTATTCTTTACGCTTGCCCTTACCGGAGTACTGATGGCCCCAGTAACCGGGAGAACGCGGCTTTGACGTGTCGCCGGGAGAGGGGATCAGGCCGTTGGCATAGGTCGTAATGCTTCCTTCGCGAACGGTCAGCATCGCGCTGGACGGCGGCAGTGCACTGGCATACTGGAAATATTTGCTATCCCAACTGGTCTGACCCGGATAAATCACGGTCAGCGGATCACAGGACACAAAGTCAATCACGGTCGGCAAGCTGGCATGGGTTGCATAGCACCAGTCGGTTCCGTTCGGGTCGGCGCCGCCACCGCTGGAACTGGTGATAAAATACGGCTCGCCGGAAGGATTGCTGATTGTCAGATGTTTGACAAACGGCTCAAACGGGTCTTCGGTGCTTACATTGTGAATTTGGTAGGCGTAGTAATAATAACCATTGCCCCCGTTCCAAACCCAGTACTCCACATAGACCGTTCCGCCCGGCCCGGTTGCATCCGCGATACCACTGGCAAGGATCTGGGCAGCGTCCTCTGGAATCGCCTGATACTCCGGATCAGCGGCAAATCCAACACCGGCAAACATTGCAACCATCAATACCAACGCTACTGTTTGAACTCTTTCTCTTCTCATTGTGCTTCTCCCTTCTGTAAAATTTTCATTTTACAAGAATTATATTTTAAACATTTTTTCGATAAAAAAAGACAGGAACCGTTCCCGTCTTCTAAAGTCCTTTTTAAAAACCCAGGTGCATCTCGATGCTTTATGTTGTCGTATTATTTGTTATTTGCGTTTTCTTCTTGATGCAACAATCAGACTACTGCCTAATCCAAGCAATACACACGTTGCCGGCTCAGGAGCAACCACCACCGAAGCATCAACCGGTGCCGGAACATAACCGGATGCCGTAACCTGGCTTGTTGTCGCCACACCAATCAATGCGTCCCCCGGCCCCCAGGAACTGGTCAGATGGAAATATTGAGAATTGCCGTCATCGGTGGAAACCTCACCATCAATATCTGTAAGTAACCCGTTATTTGTCCATACCTTACCGCCCTTGCTGGATACCCAATCGTAATCCCATCGGGCAGGGTCAATATCCTGAGGATTGTTACCGCCGGCAACTTCCCAGTCTACACCAATATTACCTGGATCTTCACAATGAACATCAGGGTTCCACGCGCCTCCATTAAGAGTACCGTCCAGTTGCGCCGAACCGGCATTAGAGATGGCATATAAATCCGACGGACCCACATCGTCACCATCCGGATCAAGCGCTATACTGAATTTGTAAATACTGTCATAGCCAGAAGCAGTTGCATCACCTGCTTGGTCGAAAGATTCCAGATACTCCCACCCAAAATGAATATGGTCTGTAGCAGTATCGGGAGCTCCGTCATTCACAAGCTGATAGGAATAGTGATAATGACCATCGCCGTCCTGCCAGTTCCAGTAATTGATCCGAACGTACCCGTAGCTCTCCCCGGCGCTGGCACTGTAAATATCCACATAACCGGACGTGACACCTGCCCCGGGAACCGCCTGATATTCAAGCGCAGAATATGCCGGGACTATACATAAAGAAAGCAACGCACATGCGATGTATTTGAAACCCCTCGTATTCTTCATCACCTACTCCTCATCTTGTTTATCTTTTCCACCTCATCCAAGAAATTCTACCGCCGACAAAGGAAAACTGCCCTTCCAGCGTGCCGATAATATAGCAGAAACAGCCCATTTTGTCAATGAAAACTGACAGAAACTATCTGGATTATTTATATCTTTATTTTAACCCTAATCTGAAAAAGAAGTTACAGTTGGTTTAACTGAAAAAATTTTATCTTCTTTTCATTTTCTTGACGCCTCAGTATAGCCAAAAATAGCGGTTTGAAATTTCCCATATCTTCCCGCCCTGACAGTTTCGGCAGAAGCCCCCTTTGGCAGGGTTTAAATTCGAAAATAATCCTCCTGCATATCGATCAAATGGTCATACACTCCGTTCTTGTGCGGCAACTCCGAGAAGCTTTTTGTGGAAATTGACCAGCTTCTGAAACAGAAAAAGGGCCCTTTCGGCAGAAAGGGCCCTTTTTTTCTTCACACCTCCTCCAAGAGGTGATATTGGTATCTCTTATTTCTTACGCCGCAGCAATAATGCTCCCAATCCCAGCAACGCCAGCGTCGCCGGTTCGGGAATAGGACCGCCTGCAAGTGAGTCAACCTCATAAATGTTTTGTGCGTTCGTATCGTAAGGCGTACCGGCTTCGGTCAAGGTATATTGATCATTCCAGAGGAATTTACTGCTGCCGTTCATTCCCTTGTCCGTACTGAAAGCCAAGTATAGCAAATTCAACAGATCGGTCTCGGTATAACCGTAGGCCGTGTAGTTAAAAGCAAACTCAACCATATTGCCGTTTGTACGGGTGAGAAGGTTGCCATTAGAATCGTATTTCGTTTCGTATCCGTCTCCGCCCTTTTCAGCCGGAGTATTAACGCCGATTGGACCGCTCACATCTCCGTTTTCATCCCAATAAATGAACGCTTTATCGCCGTTGAAGTCGGTGGGATTCGATTTTCCGGAAGGCTGATCCACTTCTAAGAGAAGCCCTCCTGCTGGTGCACGGTTCGGTGTAGCATTGTTACCCAGCCGCACTTGGTAGCGATATACCAGGCCTTCCACTTCGGGTTCGGGGGACCCATTCAGTTTATTGAGGCCGACCATTTCCATCCCAATATACATATACTCCGCATCGTAACCCGCCTGAACTTGAACAATGTCTAAGTTTTCAAAATACTCGCGTGCTACGTACTTAACGCCGACCTTTTCAAGTGTTTGAGCTGTCGGCCGTTCGTAAAGATCCGAATTGTAGTCATCCGCACCGCCGCTGATCCACCAATAAGGTGATCCATCGTCACCGGTATTGAGGTTTGTAGTAGCATCATAAAAAGTTACACTATACGATGGATCGATCGTTGCAAATGAGAACTGGGTTCCTGCGGCGATGAATACCATAAGTGCGAAGATGATATACCTTTTCATCTTTCCTTCTCCTGCCCCTCGAAGGGGCACATGGTTACCCTTCATCTTTCCAAGAGAATCCTTTCGACCACGCTCTGACGATCCTTCTAAAAACTGATAAGGCTCATCATACCCGAAACACGTTTATTCTGTCAAGCTTTTTTTGCCATAACTCCTTTTTTAAAAAAGATTTACGGAATCAACAACATTACTGATTTCCGACATGTTAATCCCAAAACTTAATGCATTATAAAACAAGACTTTACAAAATGAGCGTCAGCCAATGGCTTATATTAATTCACTATTTATAACGTCCGGTATCTCGTAACATAAAAAAATTTACAAAAAAATCTCACTGCGTATCGATCGGGTGGTCATGTTTTCGGTCTTTGTACGGCAGTTCCGGCAGACTTTTTGTGGATATTGACACCACCGGATTTAAAAAAGAAAAAGAGGCACCCGCACCTCCTCCAAGGTCGCCTCTTTATCTTCCACCTTTTTACAGGTGATGATGAAGTATTATTTATTTAATTGTATAACAGCACCTCTTTCGAGACGCCGTTTTATTTAATTTGACGGCCCTGCCAAAGAGCCCTGCTGTCAGCCCTTTGATGTCTATATGTCTATAAAAAAAGAGCTCTTTCTTTATGAAAGGGCTCTTTTTCTTCACACCTCCTCCAAGAGGTAGTGTTGTATTTTATTTTTTACGGCGAAGCAGCAATGCTCCCAATCCCAGCAGAACCATCGTCGCCGGCTCGGGAATCACTTCAAGACGACCGTTCATTGTCGCCACATCACCCGGTGTCAGGGTAAAGGTAAAAACGATCTCAAGATCAATTGCCACTGGAGAAGGCCCCGGAACCGTAACCGGCTGATTCCCTGCCGGGATGGATTCCGAACCATCACCGCCGCCT
>CALETL010000264.1 GCA_937920485.1 uncultured Phycisphaerae bacterium | reverse complement strand
AAGAACTCGAAAAGGTTCTGGCTCCGACACAAAAAGGTAGTGCCGAACTCAGTGAACTCGAAAACCGCCTTTTCAGTAATTCCGAAACAAAGCAAAAATCAACCATCGTCTATGATGTCTGCTGCTGTCGTCAAGGTGACGAAGCTGTCTGTAAAGTTCAGGAAGCCATTGAGAAAGAAGAACCATTTGCGGTTGCCTTTATCGATATTCGCATGCCCCCCGGCCCGGATGGTGTTTCGACCGCTGAGCAGATTCGAAAACTGGACCCCAACATACAAATTGTCATGATGACCGGATACTCAGACTTTGACATCAGTGAAATCGCCAATCGCATTCCTCCGGAAGACAAACTGCTATATATGCAAAAGCCTATTCACTCTCAGGAAATACAGCAATTTGCATTGGCATTAACTGCAAAGTGGCAGTCTGATTACCTGCTTCATTTGCAGAACCAAAAACTGGTTGAAAGCAACGCATATCTCAAAGAACACGACCGCCTGAAAAGCGAATTTGTTATGACCGTTTCCCATGAATTACGAACCCCCCTGACAATCTTCAAGAACATTCTCTCCAACGCAATGGCGGGGGTCATGGGTAAGGTTCCTCCGAAACTGCTTCGGAATCTCGAAATGGCCGATGAAGCCATCGGCCGTCTGACCAGTATTATCAATGATTTCCTGGACGTCTCAAAGCTGGAAGTTGGTAAAATGAAAATCCATGCAGAGGTTCTTTGTGTCCAGCAAACCGTCAATAAACTTGTAGAAATGATTCAGTTTGTAACAGACGCCAAAAATATTCAGCTTGACCTGCTGGTGCCGGAAAATGAGCTTTATATTAATGCTGATTTTGAAAAAATCACCCGAGTCATTAACAATTTAATCGAAAACGCAACTAAATTCGTTCCTGAAAAAACCGGAAAGATCTCAATTGAGGTCGAAGATCGCGGCGAACGGATTGGTATTAATGTTCGAGACAATGGCCCTGGGATCCACGGTGATGACAAAGAAAAAGTCTTTGACCGATTTGTCCAGGTAGAAAAACATGTTGGTCCGGGCAAGCACGGTACCGGCTTGGGATTGGCGATTTGCCGAGATTTGATCCAACTACACAGCGGGCGCATCTGGATCGAGGACAATCCCGGCGGCGGAGCTGTCTTCAAAATCCTGCTGCCCAAATATACACCGGAAACGGCGGAACAGGAATCGGCGGTTCTTGCCGAGGTCAACTGACAGGTCATCATCACAACTCCTGCTTTCCACACGGCCAAGCACAGCTTGGCCGTGCCACCCATTATCAACCATTAGTCGTCACTGGTGTCGAGAATCGACATAAACGCCTCTTGAGGAATATTGACCATCCCGATTGATTTCATTCGTTTTTTACCTTCCTTCTGTTTCTTCAGCAGTTTCATCTTTCGCGTGACATCACCGCCGTAGAGCTTGGCGGTTACATCCTTGCGGTAGGCGCGAATGGTCTCGCGGGCGATGATTTTGCCGCCGATGGCAACCTGCAGCGGGATTTCAAATTGGTGTTTGGGGATGGCTCGCCGCAGTTTAATGAGCAGCCGCCTGCCTCGATGTTCGGCCTTGCTGCGATGGACAATCAAACTGAGCGCATCGACCGGCGTGCCGTTGACGAGAAAATCGATCTTAGCAAGCTTATCCTTTTGAAACTCCAGAAACTCATAGTCCATTGTCGCATAGCCGCGGCTGATACCTTTGAGCACATCGTAAAAATCATACACGATCTCCGCCAGAGGCGCCTTGTATTCCATCATGACACGCGTTGGGCTTAGATAGTCGGTCTTAATCAATTTGCAGCGACGATCCTCGGCCAGTTTCATGATCCCGCCAATACTCTCACTGGTCGTAATAATTTCCAGCCGCACCATCGGCTCACGGATTTCTTCGATTTTCTGAACATCCGGCAGTTCGCTCGGTGAATCAATCCTTTTCACATCGCCTGTTGTAGTTACTATTTCATAACTAACCGTCGGCGCAGTCTGAAGGACGTCGACATCGTTTTCTCGCTCCAACCGTTCCTGGACAATCTCCATGTGCAGCAGGCCTAAAAATCCACAGCGAAAACCAAAACCCAAAGCCGGCGAACTCTGCGGCACAAAGCTGAAACTGGCGTCATTGAGAGCCAGTTTTTCAAATGCGGCCCGTAATCTGGGATAATCCGTCGTACCGCCGGGATAGAAATCTGAAAACACCATCTGCATCGGCGGCTGATAACCCGGCAGCGGCACTTCAGCCGGAGCATTGTCATCGGTGAGCGTGTCGCCAATGGTCACATCCTCCAGCTTCTTGACATTGGCGATGACATAGCCCACTTCGCCACAGCCGATTTCTTCGACCGGAGTCATTTGCGGCGTAAACTTACCCAGTTCCGATATAGTATAGGTCTTGCCGGAACTCATAAAGCGTATTTTCTGCCGTTTGGACAGTTTGCCCTCAAAGACACGGACATATGCGATAACGCCGCGGTACTCATCCGCATGACTGTCATAGATCAATGCCGCAGTGGGCTTGTCGGATTTATCTTCCGGCGGGGGCAACTTGGTCACAATCGCCTCAAGTAGTGCATCCACGCCTTCGCCGGTCTTGGCGCT
>CALETL010000263.1 GCA_937920485.1 uncultured Phycisphaerae bacterium | reverse complement strand
ACGAGTGAAGTATGCATCCTTGCCACCAGGATTTGGATAGAAATCGCCGGGGAACAAGTAGTCAACCATAAAGTGAGCCTTGAATTTCTTACAGCACTGATAGGTTGCAACCCAACTGACCAAATGACCGCGGAATTTACTATCTCCCGACGTGAAACCAGTGCCTGTATTAGTAAAAGCATTCTGATCCTCATCTGCCCACAGTGCGTTGTACTGTGTAACCATTGTCCATGTATCAGAAGGTTTGAACGAGTATCCGCCGCCTAAACGGTGCAGGTTGCCAATTTCAGCAATATTTCCATATTCCGGAGTCCACATATAAACCTGCAAGTCACCACCACGCTGAGATTGAGGATAACCAGACCATAAGGGATCGAAACGCTCGTCGTCGCTGGAACCGGGATCATCACCAGAAAGATATTCATACCCACCAAAAAGTTGGCTCTGTTTGTCATCATTAAAGCTGTAGATAAGCTTATTGTTGGTGCCAAATGCAGACAGGTCAGCCCCATTCCGGTCTCCCCATTGACCGGCCAGTTCGGCGCTATAGGACCAATTGTCATTTAAGGCCCCGAAAAGACGTCCGCCGACAGTATAAATTTCAGCATCATAGCCGCGAGTTGGTGCATGATGTTTTGCATAATCCGATTGCTCTTCATTCTTGTAAATGAAGTAGGCATCGTAAGAGGTAACCTCATTGCCCTTATTAGTATAGTAAGCAATGAAACCCTGCTCATCATTCCAGTCTGCTACATTACGTCCCCCCATCGAGCTGGAGTGGTCAAAGCGAGGAAGCCAGTTATTCAGATCATCCTGCTGATTGATGTAAATTAAATCCAAAGAACTGGTTTCAGATAGATTATGCCGATAACGTATGGCATCAAAGAAGATCGATCTGGAACCGTCTGTCGGCGTACCTTCCAGTATCAGCCAGCCTGTCCCCAGAATGATATCCTGACGACCGACTGTTAATGTCGCCGGCATGTCAAATGCATTTTTGAACTCAATATTCATACGATCAAAGAATGAATTCCGCCAGTCAGGACTACGGTCAAGGTATTCGGGATCACAGAAGTTCCAGAATTCCCAGACATATCTGAAATTGAGGTTGACGTCTTCGGTAATCGTATACTTACCACCCAAACGGAAACGATAACGCTGCCAGTGCCAATCATCGGAAAAAGGAGCCGACCCCACAGACATGTTACTGTTGTAAACTTCTCTCAAACGCAAGTCCAACCCCAGTTCCAACCCTTCCATCGGGTTATGGAACTTTTTCATCAAGTCGGTATCCACCTCATGGAAGTGTTTGGCATCGGGTTGAACAAAGGTGTCTGTTCCCTCAGCGGCGACTGCTGCCGATGCCACGCTGGCAATCATTGCCAAAAGAACCAATCCTTTAATAATTTTTCCTGTCTTCATCGTGTTCTCCTAAATAAATTCTACAATACCCTTTTTCTGTGTTTTTGATGTTGCTTGCTTTTCACAACTCTCTCTAAACGATATATCATTAATCGCCCTTGAAGCATTTGTTCAAATGCTCCTGCGAAGGCGGCTTGGTAAGAAGACTAACAACAATCGCAACAATAATCGAAATCGGAAATGCGATACAGATCGGATCCACCCAGTCCCAGTTGGGTTTACCTGCCAGAATACTGGTTTTTCCGTCTGTCAATTTTTGAACCAGACCGATCGCTTCGGCTTCCTTAGCTTTGACCAGCAGCAACCAGAGAGCGGTAATCACGAAGCCAATCAGTGCCGACCATACAGCCCCCTGTCGTGTCATCCGTTTCCAGTACAAGGCGCCAATAAACGCCGGTAGGAAGGCGGATGCACAAAGCCCGAAGAATATGGCTGTTGCGCGTGGAATCACGGTACTTTCCTGCCAGTAGTAACTTAGCAAAACTGCATATATGATCCCGATAATGATGCCGATTCGGGTCACCATCATCGTATGTCCGTGCTTGCCGGTAAATTGTTCCCACATATCTCTCCCCACACTGGTCCCGACGGTATGAAACTGGCTGGACAGCGTGCTCATCGCCGCAGCCAATAGCGTCAGCAAAAACAGCAAACCAAACCATTTAGGAAGTGCCGTTTTTATATATGTTGGGATAATCTTTCCTGAATCACCTTTGGCGATCACAATTGAAATACTCCCTCCTTGGACCACATCGACTTCCTGACCGTCAACACTGGTATTGCCAACGACCTCGCCATCCAGTAAGACAGGGGCCATTTTGCCCTCCACATCGGTCCACTCGCCAGCGTCATTCTGGCTCATCAACTGCATGACAGCTTGTTTTTTCTCTGCATCAATCACTTTGACCACGCGACCCTTGAGCCGGGGGCCCATCTCGGCAAAGTACACATTCGACAGAGCACCCACTACAAACGCCACACCCGTCATCACAAGGATGAAAATACCACCGATCAGAACCGCACGGTTCAATTCGCGTTTGCTTTTGACCGTCATAAAACGAACCACCAACTGCGGCTGAGCCAAAACACCAATACCGACACCCAAGGTGATTGTCGGAATCACTAACCACCACAGGTTATATACGATATCACCCCAACCAAATGGATTCATCGCGGTCCAGCCGCGGTGACCAATCGCCTGCAGCTTTCCAGGCACCAATGGCGCCATCGCGGTTAACTTCTCATGTCCGGCGGTCACTCCACCAACCTGTTTATAAGTAAAGACCAGCAGTGTCAGCATTCCGATGAACATAATCGTACCCTGCAGGGCATCTGAATACATCACACCTTTGAGCCCACCAACAACAACATAAGCGGCGATAATCACACTAAAGACCAACAATGCCGTTTCATATGGAACGCCAAACTGGACGGCAATAAACTGACTGCCGCCAATCAACACTGCCGCCGCATACAACGGGATAAACAAAAAGATGACAAGTCCTGAAAATATTTGCAGAAACTTGCTTTCAAACCGGCGTGCGAGAAACTCCGGAAATGTATGTGCGTCAAGGATGTGACCCATACGACGGGCCCGTGGGGCCAGAAATACAAACGCAATAAAGATCCCTACAAAGATATTGCAAAACGTCAGCCAGAGCAAATTCATGCCGAACAATCCGGCAACGCCTCCGAAACCAACGATCGCACTGGTAGAGATGAAGGTCGCCCCATAACTCATGGCCATCACGAAAGGATGCACCTCTCGGCCCGCGATAAGATAGTCGGTTGCGCTTTTCGTGCGCATATACCCCAGCAAACCAAGATAGATGACAACCAAAAGGTATGCTAATACAACGATAATGTCCAAAGCACCTACAGTTTGTGCTAACATAATAATCCTCCCTGATTTAAGACAGGAATTCCATTATATTCAATTCGAAGAATTATAATTCTTCCTCGACCTTTTTTTCCTCTGCGGCCCACTTGACATCATCGGGCTGGATATCCTCCTCACCTTTGTTCCAGTTGAGAAGGCCGTAAACAATACAGAGGATGGTACTTGCGATGCATAAAAGATATGCGGTCAATACTCCTTTGTCCTCAATCCCAAGCATAAGCAACTCCTTTCGAATGCCAACAGTACTATCAGATTCCTATAACCTGAACAAAAATGCTCCCATAATATGGCAGTTATGTCAACAAGATCTTCTAACGCTATCCCAATAAACACCTATTAATTATCGGCATTTAAATAGCAATTGTGTTATTTTTTGCGTTTAAATTAACGTTTAATAGGGAAGAATACCCAAATATATGCCAATTTCCTGTCTAATGGCCTATTTGAAACAAAAATGAATGTAGAAATGGGTCTCTATAAGCTTTCGAGTAACCTCTTCGCATTGCCATAAAAAAATCTTTCGAGCAATTCTTCAGGGAGACCAAGGCCTGAAAGGGCTTCTATTTCACCCCCCTGATCCGTCCAGGGCGAGTCCGTTCCGAACAGGATATAGTCTGATGGATGAGCCAGCAACATGCGCATAAGTTGTTTATGATTAAGGTATTTAAGTGAAAAAGAGGTTTCCATGTAAATCGGCTTGCCGATCAGTAGTTCCTCAACCGCATCCCATTGTTGCCAAGCCCCTAAATGGGTCGTAACCAACTTCAAATCAGGGAATTTTTCTATCACCGTTGAAATCTGCTGAGGCGATGCTCTGTCAATCCACTCAAACGCAAAATCATAACCCGTATGCATGGTCAGCAACAATCCTTCGGCTTGAATTGCATCAAAGAGCGGATCCAATTGTGGATCATCTAAGTAGAAATCCTGGTAGTAAGGGTGCATTTTAATGCCCTTCAGGCCCGATTCAGCAATTTGGTGGACATGTTCGACTCCAGAGGAGTCCTGTGGATGTACCGATGCCAGCGGAATAATTCGATCTGAGCAGATTTTCTGGGACCACTGAAAAACAGGTTCAAATTGCGAGGGCTTTGTTGCGATACTGCAAAGAACACTGGTTTCAATACTATTAGCGTCCATCGAAGCGATCAGTGAAGAGAGTTTTCCATCTAAAAAAGATTGTACCTGATCGGTTTCAGAAAGCAGCTGAGTCATTGCCCTCTCAGCCAGCGCATCTGGAAACGCATGCGTATGAAAATCAATGATTTTTTTTTGCATTCTTCGTGGCTGTTCGCCAAAACCTCATAAAAAAGGCCCGGTGCGTTTTCCAGGCCTTTGAATCACAGAACAAACAACTTAGCAGGGTTTTACCTCTGTTGCTTCCATTCCTTTTTTGCCCTGTGCGGCTTCAAATTCGACCTTCTGGCCGTCTTTCAATGTCCTAAAGCCCTCCGTAACGATGTTGGAGTGATGCACAAACAGATCAGCCCCGCCATCTTCAGGAATAATAAAACCGAACCCTTTTTTCTCGTCAAACCACTTTACCGTACCAACTGCCATAAAACTACTCCTTGGACCAACCGTCCAACAATTCATAAATCCCCTCACGATTCAACCAGAGCCTACCCGAGAGGAAAAAGCGGACCCCTCATTACTTAACACAAAATTAGAACTTCATCATAGCCAAAAGGCAAATAAATTTTCCGTTTTTTTCAATTTTCCCGATGTTTTTTGTACAAATAGCCGGTTTTTATTGTTTTTTTCTGAATTTATTCGTCCTGAGGCCTTTCAGATCGGATTTGCTTAAGTTTTGAGCGGCATTTTTTGTCTTGCAGCCGCTTTTCGACCGCTCTTTTAGGAACATGTGTTTTCTTTCGAATTCGTTTTGGTTTTATCGCATGATCGATCAACCCAGCCATTCGTTTAAGAGCCGCATTTCGATTGGCGATCTGCGACCGAAATTCCTGACTTGAAATCTGAAGTACTCCCTGCTTGTCAATACGCCCTTTTAATGCGATAGTCAGCGTATGCTTCTGCCTTTCGCTAAAACAAGGACAATCCTGAATATTCAGAAAAATGCTGACTCGTGTATTCAGTTTATTTACATGCTGGCCGCCGGGGCCGGAACTGCGTGAATATAAAACAGTCAAGCACTCAGAAGGAATGGTAATTTTCGGATTGATATAGAGGTCTTCCATGGCGGCAGCAACCTTAAATCACGATCTGATACCCTTTTCCATGTACCGTCTTGATGATCGTACGTGACTTACCAAGCTTTTTGCGCATCGCCGCAACGTGAACATCAACAACCCGCTCACTGTGATTTTCTTCAGATGAACCCAGTTCAGCCAGCAGTTGTTCTCGTGAGAGAATATTGCCACCCGCTTTAACCAAAGACAGCAAAATATTGAATTCGGCCGGTGTCAAATCAATCGGGCTGCCTTCGGCAAAAACCTGTCGCCGGGATGGGAACACACGTACCGGGCCTGCTTGTAAGATTTCTTTGACCGTGGGTGATTCCGGATACGTCCGGCGAAGCACTGCATCCATTCTCGCCAAAAGAACCTGGGTGCTGAACGGCTTGGTAATGTAATCATCCGCGCCAACGCTAAGCCCGACGATGATATCGGTCTCGCTGTCCTTGGCTGTCAGTAAAATAATGGGGATATGTGATGTTTCAGCTTCATGCTTGAGTTTGGTGGTTATTTTAATGCCGGAAATGTCGCCAAGAATAATGTCCAGCAAGATCAGATCGGG
>CALETL010000262.1 GCA_937920485.1 uncultured Phycisphaerae bacterium | reverse complement strand
TTCTGAACAGCAAGCCAGCGTTTTAAAAGCTCAAATATCAGATGAATTTCCACCATTAGAGGGGAGAAAATACATCGAAATTGCAATTGCTTTCGGTATCGCGATGTTTTCCGCAATCATGATATCGACGTCTCTGGGGCTTTCGCTGCCGTTTTTGTTCCGCAGGATCGGACTGGATTCGGCGATTAGTTCCGGACCACTGGTCACGACAGCAAATGATTCCATCAGTGTTGCGATTTATCTGTTTTTGGCACTTTTGATGACGCGATAGAGATTTTTCGACGTATTAAATCCGGATTGCGGTTGTCCGATAACAAGAGTTTCTTTCGCCGAAAAGGCCAATCTTTGCATTGACAGACTAGGGTTTAATTCTATATAATGACGCACTTAATATTCAATATAGTATATTATATCTTTGTGGGCATTATTTTAAGCATTTTGGACTTATCTATACCTTTATAAATCATGGAGATAATTTATGGAAAATCAACCGTTGGATACCCATGTCAAAGCTGATGCAGCCAAGCCGCCCGAGATCGAAAAGCTATTTCGTGCCGTAATTAAGTCCGATGCCAGTGATATTCACCTGAAAGTCGGTTTGCCGCCGAAAATGCGGATTCATAGTAAGCTCAAAAATACGACCGGCGAGCCCATGACCGAAAAAAAGGTGGAAGAATTGTTTTTGAGATCATGAGCGAGAGACAAAAGCAATTTTTTCTGGATAACAGTGCACTTGACTTTGCTTATCAGGTTGGCGAAATGGACCGTTTTCGTATTAATGTTTTCCGTCAACGAAGTTATGTCAGTTTAGCTGCTCGTCGGATTAGCGGGCGCATACCACCGTTTGAATCCCTTCATGTACCCCCTATAATCGAGAAGATCGCAGAAGCTCATTCCGGGATGATTCTGGTAACCGGGCCGACAGGTTCGGGGAAAAGTACCACGATTGCCTCGATGATCGATCACATCAATCGTAATCGTGCCTGTCATATTGTAACGATTGAGGATCCTCTTGAATTTTTACATGTGGACAAAAAAGCAATTGTTTCTCAGCGAGAAGTCGGTATTGATGTGCCTAATTTCGAAAGTGCTTTGCGTTCGCTGATGCGTCAGGATCCGGATGTGGTGCTGGTGGGTGAAATTCGCGACCACGAAACCCTGACGGCGGCCATGAAAGCGGCGGAAACCGGGCACTTGGTCTTTGGAACACTGCACTCGAATAACTGTTCGCAGACGATCCAGCGTATTCTTGATATGTTCCCCCAGGAAGAACGTGAACTCACACGGCAGACCTTTGCAATGACGATTCGTGCTGTTATCAGCCAGAATTTGCTTCCAGGGATTCGCCCGGATGTGCAACGTTTACCGGCTATTGAAATCATGATCAACACGCCGATCATCCGAAAACTTATCAGCGAAGAACGCGAAGCGGATCTTCCGGCCGCAATTCGAGGCGGACAAAATGAAGGGATGCAGGACTTTACCGACAGTCTGCACAAACTCGTCGAAGAAGAGTATATTGACCTGAAGGTTGCGTTGAAATACGCTCCGAATGTTGAAGAATTAAAAATGGCCCTGAAGGGTATACGCTCCACGGCCAGCGGAATTCTATAATCGTGAATCCTGGAAATAAAATTACGGAGATTAGCAATGCCGAGTGATTTAATGGCTGCTGTGGACTATGGCGGTTACATTTCTTTATGGAAACTCGTCTTTTTTGTCCTTGGGTTTGTCGCATGGGCACCTTTGGTCAAATGGGTCTTTACTGACAGTCAAGCGGTGCGGACAAATCCTTTTGTCTGGACATTGGCGATAGCATTAAGCGGCATTATAACATTATTTCTGTGGCTGGTGATCCCCGTTTTTTTTGTCGGACTCTTGCTTCATCTAATCGTTGTCGCCGGCACCGCAATGGCTTATGTGACCCAGCGTAATTCCAAAGTTGCTGATTTCGAGAAAGTTCTGTCTGCGGATCATCTTCGGGGTCTGTTTGCCAATCCCCACAAGAAGATTGAAAAAGCCAGTCATGGCATCACCTTTATCACCGGCAATGGTAATGAAGCGCCGCTGCCGGAACCCAAAAGTGCCGAACTTGAAGGGTTTATGGTAACATGCGATTTAATCGACGATGGAGTCTGGAATCGAGCCGATGTGGTGCATCTTGTTCCTCAAAAAGAGGAATATGCCGTTTATTATGAAATCGACGGAATGTCAACCAAGCGGGATCCGAAACCACGGGAAGAAGCGGACTACTTCATCTATTACATCAAGCAACTGTCCGGGCTGGATGTCCAGGAAAAGCGAAAACCACAGAAAGGACGTTTTTCAGCCATACTTCCTGAAAACAATGAAATAAGCTGGGAAGCCCATACCTCCGGTTCGACTGCTGGTGAGCAGGTTCGGCTTGAAAGGGTTTCGGAACTGGTTTCCCGGAAAGTTAAAGATCTTGGTTTAAATGAAAACCAGTTGGAGGCGATCGACAGCCTTCGTGATATTCAAAGCGGAGTCATTCTTGTTTCCGGTCCCAAAAAGAGCGGCGTAACCAGCACTTTTTATACGTTGCTGGGTCATCACGATCCGTTTATCAATAATATTAACACGCTGGAAAGAGAACCGTCGGCGGAATTGCAGAATATTACACAGTTTTCTTATAGTCTGAGCGATACCGGCACGACAACCTTTGCTCGCAAACTGCAGACTATTTTCCGAAAGGGTCCGGAAATTGTCGGAGTGGGTGGTTGCGAAGATGCTCAAACGGCGAGTTTGTCCAGTGCGGCCGCTAAGGATGGCCGTATTGTTTATGTAGCCCTGGAAGCGAACAGTGTCAATGAGGCGGTGGAAAAGTGGATTAAGCTGGTTGGCGATAAAAATCTGGTTGCCGATACACTGACAGGGGTCATAAACCAGCGACTTGTCCGAAAACTGTGCGCAGACTGTCGTGTGCCTTATCAGCCCAATCCGGCGCTCTTTAAGAAATTCAATATTCCGGCGGATGCAACCCATGCGTTTTATCGACCGAGTGAGATCGAATACGATAAACACGGCAAACCGATTGTGTGTGAGACGTGTCAGGGAACGGGCTTTTACGGTCGAATCGGTTTGTTTGAAACGATTCGTATCGACGATGAATTGCGTGAGGTGATTCGTAAGGAAAAGTCCATTAAAGAGATTTCTTCGGCGCTTCGTCGCGCAAAGATGCTGTATATGCAAGAGCAGGCGATCAAAAAAGTTTCGGCGGGGATTACTTCGATCAATGAAGTTATCCGCAGTTTTACCTCAAAGTCTAATAAGTAGGTTTTTTGCTAAACTGGAGTTTAAGCTATGGCATTAGTAATTGTACTATTGGTTTTGGCATTGACACTTGCATTTTTTCATCTGAAATGCACGATGATGCAGTCTTTCATGATGCTGTGGTCATCGGTAGTAGCGACGATTCTTGCGCTTAGCTATTACGAGGTTGTCGCTGAATTGTTCATTTCACGCGGGTATGTTCTGCAATGGGCGCATTTTGGATGCTACTTGATTATTTTTATTGCCTGTTTTGCTTTATTGCGTTCAGGTTGTGAATTTTTGACTGGAGTTGATATTGACCTTGGCAACATGGTGAAGACATCCACGGCAATCGTTTGTGGATTTTTAACGGGGATCATTTTTTCGGGTAATCTTCTGATTGTGATGGGCCATCTTCCGATGCAGGGTAAGATATTTTACAGCCGTTTTGATGCCTCAGGTTCGGTGTCACCGAACAACCCCAAGGCGCCGGTGTTGGGTACAGATGCCTTTGTTTCCAGCTTGTATGGCCTGATCAGTTCCGGTTCCATGAGTTCGGACAAAAGCTTCAATGTTTTGCATGCTGATTATTTATCTCAAATTCACTTAAACAAACTCAAGGTAAAAGATCGAGTACTGACCATTTGTTCACCGGAAGCCATGCAAATGCCCTCGAAAAAGGGCCAGCATCCGGTGCGACTTTGGGTGTCTCCTGACAATAAAGAGTTTGTTGTGGTTCGGATGGGTATTAAAGACAGCGGTGGCGCCGGAAATAATTTCGGCAAAATAACGTTTTTCCCTGCTCAAATTCGTTTGGTCGTCAAAGATAAAGATAAAATGACTGTGCCAACAGATAATCCATTAACCGGATCAGCGAAGGCGCTGTACCCGGTTGGATTTTTGGAAAACAATAAAGTGATCGAAAAAGAGCTGAATGAAATAATATCCCCTAAACCCGAGGAACTGAAGAACAGAGTTTTATGGCTGGATATTGCTTTTAATATGCCGCCGAATTACAAGCCCGTCCTGCTGGAGTTCAAGCAAAATGGCGTGATGGATCTGAGTTCTTATGATGTAGTTAAAAGCTCTCCGGAGGTCGAAAGGGCACTGGATGGCGATGGTCAGGAAGATGGGTGAGTTTCAAAAAGTCGTGAAAATTTGTCTGTCACAGCGATAAGTGCCTTGGGATCAGGCACAAAGAGCGATTTCTTCTAAATCCACCTCCATTAGGTGTTCCAGGTACAAATCAAGATCCTCGGTGGAGAACTGATCCAAAAAGTCCTGTTTTGCGGTCCTGTTGATTTCCATGATGCAATCGATTATTTCGTACTTACTCATCCCTGTAACTCCATGAACAAACTTCTTTTTTTCCGTAACTTAGTGTAAGATATCGGGCATCGATGCAATTTTTCTTGAACGCGAAATAGACAAACTCGTTTGGAAAGGTATTTTATAGCACACACAATATCTACGATGGCAATCTTCATCAGGCACATAATATTGAAGATACCCATTTCGGGGTCGAGAGAGGTCCAATAATAACAATATGTGAACAATGTAAGTGCTGAGAAATTTTTAGAAATATTTTCCAAATTTTTTGATATAATCCTCATTACCGAATTCTGATTGAGTATGTTGCATTGATTCTATGTTAAAGTTGCAGGACAATCTGTTTAATGCGAGCCGGTTGCGGCATCAGCCGAAGCTGAAGCTGTGGCGATATGCCGGCTTGATGCTAACCTATCAGTGCTCAGCGGCCTGTCGGTTTTGCTATTACTATTGCAGTCCGGAAGCAGGCGGCTTGATGTCTGTGGATACAGCAATTCAGTCGTGGGAGGGCCTCGTTCGGATTGCCGGAGATACCGCAAAAGTGCACATTACCGGAGGAGAACCCTTTCTTCATTTTGACCGGCTGACCCAAATTCTCGAACAAGCTCATCAACTGGGGCTAACGCCCGTCGATAACATCGAAACCAATGCTGGTGTATGGAGCAGCACCAGTGATCTCAAAGACAGACTCCGTTTTTTAGATCATATAGGACTCGGTCGTCTCAAGATTAGCTGGGATGCTTTTCATGAGGAGTATATCGATATTGAGAGGGTTCGGGAGTTTGTTTCTGTTGCCAGGAGTATACTTGGGCCTCAGCGCGTATTGGTTCGCTGGGAGAAGCATCTGGACAATCCAACAGGGGTTCAACAGCAGGAAGAAAGGCAAAAACAATCGATTTTGCTGGCAGCTCTTGCGGCTGATTCGTGTCGACTGACCGGCCGTGCAGCCGAAGATCTGGCCCCACTGGTTGCTCAGCATGAAGCCGGGGCTTTTCAGAATCGGCACTGCCAAAGCGCACTTTTAGGTTCTAAAGGAGTCCATATTGACCCATATGGCAATGTTTTTAATGGTCAGTGCAGCGGGATGGTTGTGGGAAATGTCGACCAGACGCCTCTGGATGTTCTCTGGAAAACATTTGAGCCGGACAAGCTCGAATTTTGGCGGACACTCTATCGCGATGGCCCCTTTGGGCTGTTGAAATATGCCGAAAACGCAGGATTTAAAGTGCAGAATCGGTATGCCTCTAAATGCCATCTTTGTACAGACATTCGACGTTTTTTCTTTGACAA
>CALETL010000261.1 GCA_937920485.1 uncultured Phycisphaerae bacterium | reverse complement strand
GAGAGTTTATGGCTAAGTATAAAAACCTTTATGAACATGCAAATCGAAAACATTTTCGTGTCGCCGGTTTGATGTCGGGAACGAGTGCGGATGGAATCGATGTGGCCATCGTAGATATCAATCCCGCTTCACAGCGTCTGGTAGCGTACGGGGCACTGAATTATCCTCCTGCGGTTCGTAAAGCTGTCTTACGCCTTTGCGATCCGCAGACCTCGCAGGTGGACGATATCTGCCATTATAATTTCCTTCTCGGGCGTCTTTTTGCGCAGGCGCTGATTAAAACCTGCCGGAAACAGCGGATTCCTCTGGAATCGATCAATCTGATTGGTTCGCATGGCCAAACCATTTATCATATACCCGAAGGACGACCCTACGGACATGACAAGGTCCGCTCGACACTTCAGATCGGGGAACCTTCCGTTATTGCCGAACTGACCGGGATTACGACTGTGGCGGATTTTCGTCCCCGTGACATCGCATGCGGCGGGCAGGGAGCTCCGCTTGTGCCTTATACGGACTATATTTTATTCGGGCATAAGCGGTATTGTCGTGCCTTGCAGAATATCGGCGGCATTTCCAATGTAACCTATCTCCCAGCATCCGGGGATATTGATGACATACTGGCTTTTGATTGCGGCCCGGGAAATATGGTGATTGATGCAATTGTATCTAATATTACCAAGGGACGAAAAAAGTACGATCGACATGGATCAATGGCCCAGCGCGGTCAGGTCAATGACAAATTACTGAAAAGATTTTTAAAACATCGATTTTTCCGTCTTCAGCCGCCCAAGACGACTGGGCGGGAAACGTTCGGACGGGCTTACAGCCAGAAGTTTTATCGGGCCGGAATTGAGGCGGGACTGAGCGATTTTGATATTGTTGCTACGGCGACAGCTCTGACGGCAGAAACGATTGCTGATGCCTACCGGCGATTCTTGCCGAAAATGCCGGATCAGGTTATCCTTTGTGGAGGCGGCGCCAAAAATCGCTGCTTGGTCAAAATGCTTGCGGAGCGACTCAATGATACCAAACTGATGACAACAAACGATTTTGGAATTGACAGTGATGCAAAGGAGGCCGTTTCATTTGCGATACTGGCTTGGTCGACGATAAAAGGTCTGGCAAATAACGTCCCCTCGGCGACAGGGGCATCCAGGCCTGCTGTGCTTGGCAAGATTATACCAGGTTCGGTTTTCTAATAATATAACTGGATGATATTTTACTATTTGTGAGCTTGTAAGATTACATTTTCTTTATTTGACATCTTAATCGTAGCTGTCTATCTGGCCGGAACAACCGCTCTCGGTTTCTGGATTGGCCGAAAGCAGAAAAATACGACGGACTATTTTCTTGGCGGCAGACACGTCCCCTGGATGGCAGTAACATTGAGTATTGTTGCCACCGAAACCAGCGTGCTGACGTTTATCAGTATTCCTGCGGTTTCATACCAAGGGAATTTGACATTCATCCAGATCGCGCTGGGTTATGTAATTGGACGTGTTGTCGTGGCGTTGGTCATGATTCCGGCGTATTACAAAGGGGCTATGGAAACAGCTTACCATTTTCTGGGTCATCGTTTTGGACAGAATATGCGAAATGTTGCAAGCATAACCTTTATGGGCACACGTCTGCTGGCTGATGGTGTCAGGTTATTTGCAACGGCGATTCCATTGGCGCTGATTATCAAAGGCAGTGGTTTTTTTAGCAGCCTTTCAGATAGCCAGTTTTATCTGATATCGATCGTTTTGATTGGTTGTATAACCGTATTCTACACCTCATTCGGTGGAATTAAGTCGGTCATCTGGGTCGACATGATCCAATGGACAATTTACATTGGCGGAGCGATTTTGGCCTGCGTTATCATTTTAACGAAGCTCCCGAACGGCCTGAACGACGTGATCGAACTGACGGTTAAAAGCGGCAAGACTGACTGGTTGTATCTCGGGGCAGATTTGACATTACGTGAATTCATAAAACAACCCTATACATTTATAACCGCGGTCTTCGGCGGAGCGGTATTTAGTCTGGCTTCACACGGCACCGATCAGTTAATTGTGCAGCGCGTACTAACATGTGGCAATTTACGCTCCGGTCAAAAAGCGATCGCCTGGAGTGGTTTTATTGTGTTGTTTCAGTTTTTACTTTTCCTTGTCGTTGGATTACTTTTATTTACGTACTATAAAGGGCAGGATTGTCAGCAATTAGGTGTTTTACGACCCGATGCTATTTTTCCAAAATTCATTGTTGAAGTCATGCCGACCGGGATTAGCGGTTTGATTGTGGCAGCACTTTTCGCAGCGGCAATGAGCACCCTGGCGGGCAGCCTTTCGAGTCTGTCCAGTTCCACGGTTCTGGATATCTATGTCCCCGTTTTCGGCAAGGATAAAAGCCAGGCACAATTGCTTACTATCTCACGGATTGTCACCTTTATTTGGGCCGTGATGTTGATGGGAACTGCAATTGTCTTCATTAACCTGAAAGGCACCGTTGTTGAGACCGCATTGGGTATCGCCTCTTATACCTATGGGGGACTGCTTGGGATATTTCTGTTGGGCCTGTTCTATAAGAGAGCCAGCCAAAAAGATGCGATTATTGGTTTTATTGTTGCCCTGATTACAATGACAATTCTGATTCGGTCGATTAACCTCGCCTGGCCGTTGTATACATTAACAGGAAGCTTGACAACAATTGCAATCGGGATTATTTCCAGTATTATATTTAAGTCCAAAGATGCTACAGCAGGAACCGAAAAATGAATGATAATGTTTACAACGAACTTATAAACCTTGTCACGGAGGCGAGAAATTCCGAATCGGAGAACATTGATGGCAAGAGCACAGAAGAAATTCTGCATATTATAAATCGTCAGGACCACCTGATTCCTGAAGTCGTCAAAGGTCAGATCCCGTATATCACACAGGCCGTTGATTTGCTTGTAGAAGCATTCAAGGCCGGCGGTAGACTTTTTTATGTTGGGGCAGGTACCAGCGGGCGGTTGGGTGTGCTTGACGCATCGGAATGTCCGCCCACGTTTGGAACCGATCCGGAGATGGTGCAGGGAATTATCGCCGGTGGTGAAAAAGCATTGACCCGTGCCCAAGAAGGTTCAGAAGACAAGGCACATGCCGGTGCTGAAGATCTGGTTGCTCGGGGTTTGACAGATAAAGATGTTGTTTGCGGTATTGCAGCCAGTTATCGCACACCTTATGTACTGGGAGCAATGGAAAAAGCTCGACAACTGGGAGCAAAGACCATTTATGTAACCTGTAATCCTCGCGAAAATATTAAGATTGATGTGGATGTTGCAATCTGCACGGTTGTTGGGCCGGAAGTCGTCATGGGTTCGACCCGGATGAAGGCCGGAACTGCTACGAAACTGGTATTGAACATGCTGACAACGGCTTCCATGATTCGACTAGGTAAGGTCTATGGCAATATGATGGTCGATCTTATGATGACTTCTCGCAAGCTTGAGGAGCGTTCCAAGAGAACCGTAATGATGGTAACCGGCCTGGATTATGAGGCATCCGCTGCAGCGCTTGCGAAAGCCGGTGGGCATGTGAAAACAGCGTTAGTGATGGTACTTGCCAACGTCGATGCGGACGAGGCCAAAAGA
>CALETL010000260.1 GCA_937920485.1 uncultured Phycisphaerae bacterium | reverse complement strand
TCCCACAGCGATAAACGGAAACATGTGCAAGGCACTGAACTGGGCGATGATACCGATGGGACAAGCGAATGTGGCCAGCGGGCAGGCGTAACAGTGAAAGACAGGGCCGCATATGTTGTGCATGCGCAGGGCCAACGGATCCAGCCAGACAATAAGAAAACCTACTTGGACCCAGAGACGATGGGGCAAGATTCTTGAGATAAAAGATTGTATTGCAGTTTTTTTGACCATGGACGCCATAGTCTCCTGTTAACCGGGTCATGTCGGGCACGCTTTAGGCGGTGTTCCCGTATATGTCAGATGTAATTTTCCGTCTTTTTCGCGTTTTAGACCGCCGCGGCTGGCCTCCAATACCAGTTGTGCCTCAGTCGTGGCCAATCCCTTGCCATTATCTTTGCTGTAGACCGGCTGAACATGCAGACTATAGCCATAGAGGAGCATCGACAATCCAAGGCCCAGTAATACAACACTGATTATTTGCTGTTTATTCATGATTCATGTAAAAATGGCGGAGGCGAATGGGAATCGAACCCACCCAAGACGTTTCTCACGCCCAACACTGGTTTTGAAGACCAGGAGCAACACCAGTTGCCTGTCACCTCCATTATTCTTCTGCGATTTTAGCTTTTGTATTCTTATATAACATCATAGCAGGTGATCCGGAAAATGCAATGCCCATCCAGGCGGCTTCATCAATTTCCTGTTCTGTGAATCCTTTTTGCCGAGCTTTTTGAATATGCGTTTTCAGGCAGGGTTCACAGCGTGTGGCGACTGACAGAGCGATATTCATCGCCTGCTTCGTAAATGCATCCAGCCCGGCGGGCTTACCACTGCTGGCAAGAAACTTCATGTAATTTGCTTCGATTATCTCCGCCTGTGAGCGATCTCCAGCATCCGTACTGGACGTTTGATCTTCCGGGCAGCAGCATTGATCTGATGTTGCTCCAGTTTTAACCTTCGAGACTTCAGGAATATTTTTTTCTTGTGGTGAAACATGCTCGGAGAACTTTTTGGTATTGTTGGTCGTTACATATACCTTGCCGTCACCTTTGGCTTTAACGTGTCCTATGCGTGCGGCTTCAGGAAGTCCGCAATCACGAAGTTTCACCAATATATCATCTGCTTTGCCAGGTTCAATTGCAATCAGCAATCCACCTGATGTCTGTGGATCATAGCAGATATCAACCATTGTTTCGGTGACATAGGTTCCGCAAACGACCGCCTGTCCGCAGGATTCTTTATTACGTTCGATGGCTCCGGGTAGGATTGATTGGGCAGCATAATCCAATACACCATCCAGCCACGGTATTGTATCCCAGACAAGCTCCACATCCACACCACTGCGAAGTGCCATTTCAGACAAATGTCCCATCAGACTGAATCCGGTAACATCCGTAGCGGCATGAGCCTCAAATTCAACCATTAATTCAGCGGCTGCTTTGTTTAAAGTTGTCATTGAATTAACCGCCGCATCGATACTGGCTTGAGAGGCTCTTCCGATTTGTGAAGCAAATGAGATAATGCCGGTTCCAAGGGGTTTTGTCAAAATCAAGACATCACCGACCTGTGCCTCAGCATTTGTAACAACATTTTCTTGATCGATGATCCCGGTAACCGCAAAACCTGCTTTTATTTCTGCATCATTAATGCTGTGACCTCCGATGACAGATACCCCGGCCTCTTTCATTTTATCTATACCGCCGCGAAGGATATCCGATAGTGCTTTATCGGGGATCTTTCTCACAGGAAAGCCAATGACTGACAGAGCCGTTAGTGGTTTTCCTCCCATGGCATATACATCGCTAACAGAATTGGCCGCAGCGATTTGACCAAAGATGTATGGATCATCTACGGTTGGTGTAAATACATCGACCGTCTGAACCAAACATTGACCATTGCCCATATTATATATGCCTGCATCATCACCGGCCGGAACACCAACGAGAACATTCGGGTCATCGGGTGTGGGCAAATCATTCAGTGTTTCTTTTAAAAAGGCCTGATCGATTTTAGAGGCACAACCGGCTTTTTCGATGAGCCTGGTCAACTCGACGTTGCCGGTTGGGGATTCCAAACGTTCACCTGCACACAAACAAATATTTTGTTCCTTGAATAGAGGACATGGACAGGGCTTTTTCGGATCGCATACACAGTGGCCCAGCTTGATGGATCGCTGCATGACACGTTTTCGTCGTTCACTATTAATCATTATATTTGATCTCCATAATTCTATGAGCCGTTTCTGCCAGCTAAGATCGCAGCTCCTAAGGCTCCCGTCATCTGAGGTTCAGAGCAGATTATAACCGATTGATTTAATAATTCTTCAAATGTTTCCTTCATGCCGGAAACAAGGGCCACTCCGCCGGTGAAAACAATCGGTGCCTGGATGTCATTGCCTGCCATCGCAAGGAGTCTCTTTGCAATTGATATTTGGACTCCGGCGATAATGTTTTCTCTTGATTCGCCGCTTGCGAGTAATCCTATGATTTCCGTTTCGGCAAAGACAACACACATACTGCTGATAACAGCGGGATCCCGGCTCTTTTGGGCATACGATCCAAGTTCTTCTAACGATACGTCCAATCGCTCAGAAACAACCTCAAGAAAACGACCCGTTCCGGCAGCACAGCGGTCGTTCATAGCAAAATCACGAACTTTCCCATTTTGGCCTAAACGAATCAGTTTGCTGTCCTGCCCGCCAATATCAATAATTGTTTCGATTGAATTGAGATGATGTTTTACACCTGCTGCATGGCATGATATTTCGGTTATTGTTGTATCACAAAAATCAAGCAGGTGCCGGCCGTAGCCAGTGGCAATCATCCGAGTAATATCTTTTCTTTTTAATTTATATTCATCAAGCAGGCGTTCAAAAAGTTCAAGTGCCTGTTTACGCTGATCAATCCCTTGATCACATATTGCAGAAGCAACAACTTCATTTTGATCTGTGTCAAAAATGATGATCTTTTTTGCCCTTGAACCGGCATCAATGCCTGCAGTAATCATGGTTGTCTCCGTTGTTTGATGGTTTCGACGATTGCTTCCAATCGAGTTCGAATGGAGGGTTCAAATGAATCGCATAAGCTTGGAATTTCAATTTCAAGGACCGGTATATCCAGAGATTCACGAATCGTATCGCCTATAATGCGACCTTCGTATGCACAGTGACTGGCACCGGAAATACGTGAAATAATAAGCCCTTCGGCACCAAATTCCTGAATGTCTTTTTGGATTCGGCTTGCACGGTCATGTGTTGAGCCGACCATCGGATCAGCCAATGCTGTACGGGCAAGTGCTTCTATCGGTTCGATGTCTTCAGGAATCGGATCCAGAGCATGTGAGAAAAGATATTCCGTACCACAGATTTGCCCGCCGCAGTCTTCAAGCAGATTCATCACACGAAGATCGGCAACGGGATTGACCCAGAAAATTCGGGCTGCATCTTCCGATAAAATGCCGGAATGGTTTTGGATGCGTTCCTGAACGACAGAAAGCATTTCAGATAAAACATAGAGAGACTCATCGTAATCTGAGCAAAAATGGATTGCCAGCATCTCCGCGATCAGCATCTCCAACGATCCAAGCGGACAGGGTTGAGTGCAATAGACCAACCGTCGAAGTTGTCGAAGCAACTTCCGAAGTGTATTGGCTTTTTGAATACCGACAGCAAGCATAGAGTCAGTCAAAGAATGTCCGGCAATATGTTCCAAATGTGTTTTGATGGATTCAAGTTCGGATCGAACTAAAGCAAGTTGAGAAACAGGAGCTTGTAATTGTCCCGGCAGTGACACAGACATTTCATTGTTACTCGGCTGTCTGCGGTGCGGCATGTTCCACCAGTGGATCGGAAAGCCAAGATGTTCCAATTGTTGGGCGATTGCAGAAAAATCATCACAGACTGCGCCTGCGCTGCAAATCAACGTGTCAGGAATCGGAAAGTGTTCCTGATTCATAAACGCCGCGAGCATCGCCCTGACCGGGCAGTAGCTTTCATCAAATCCGTATTTCGAAGCTAAATCAAAAAGCCCTTCATTCTGTTCCATAATGCAGGGAGTCCACCAGGTGCCATCAGGATAAAAAGCGACCATGTTGTCAAAGCTATAGACCATAACAGGAATTGTACCGAGGTCTTTCATGGTGCCGATGATAATCTTGCCATCTTTACGTGCACTATGCAGACGTTCGTTTTCAGTTAACAACAAGTTCCATAAAGCCAAGGCAGCAGGTGAATTATCAAACTTTAGATGGTTTAACCGCGTGTCACCGTTACTGACATGTCTGGCAAGCGGTCCGCCATAGAATCGCTCTTTTAAGCCGTTTTGCCTGAGTTGAGAATATCGACTCTCCCACTGAGATAAGGTGACCTGTTGAGGTGAAGTCAGCATGACAGCGTCTCCAAAAATGCCTGTAGTCTTGA
>CALETL010000259.1 GCA_937920485.1 uncultured Phycisphaerae bacterium | reverse complement strand
CATCGACGCTAAATTCAAAATGCCCCGAAGTGGATGCTTGCGTATTTGTTTTTAACAGGCCGGCAATTTTTGCCAAATTCGGCTGGGAACTATACAGCAGCCCATGGGATGAATCCAACACGCAAAATTCGGTATCCAATGGCCGGTTATCCATTTTAATATCGGCAATTAATCAAAAAAACTTGAGCGGCGACCGGCTATTGCCGGCATGATTGCGCCTAAGTCAAATGATGTTTTCCGCCGACGGGGGCTAAAATCCTAAATGCGGCGTGTGTGATTGTAACTTTCTGACTTTAAACAGGTTTTAACAAAATATGGTGGATTGTTAAGGTTGGAAACCGGTGAGGATTGGAACACTCTATTTTTCTTTTCTATTCCCAGTCCGGTTTGCGCTTTTCCAGAAACGCGCGAATTCCCTCTGAAAAATCTTTGGTTCCGGATAGCTTGACGGCAGTTTCGTACTCCATCTTCAGGCCATCTTCGAATGACACGGCACCGCCTTCTGTAATCGTTTGCCGGATGGCAGCAAGGGTCTTGGCCGGTTTTTGTGCCAGCGATTCGGCATAGTTCTGAACCTCGGCATGTAAACGCTCGGGAGGATAAATCAAATCGACCAGCCCCATCGCAAGGGCCTCTTCGGCAGATACTAGCGTTCCTTCGTACAGATAGCGGATAGCGCGTGGACGCCCGATTAACCTTGCGAGGGCCTGAGTTGTGCCCACCGGCGGAATGAAGCCGATGTTTATCTCCGGCTGACCCAGGCGCGCATCGGAGGATGCGAAACGAATGTCACAATGCAGCACCATTTCTAAGCCGCCACCCGCAGCAATACCGCGAATGGCTGCCAGAAGCGGCTTCGGTGACCGGCGCATTTGGGTTACAAGACCGTGGCAGATCGAGATCCACTCCGCCATTGCCTCGGTTCCGATGCCTTCAAATACCTTAAGATCCGCTCCGGTGCTGAAATACTTTTCATTGGCACTGGCAATAACGACGACGCGCACCCGTGGATCATTGAGCAAGTCATCCAGCGCCGCCGGAACTTCGCGCAGCGTTTCCCAGTTAAAGGAATTAATTGGCGGACGGTTGTACGCCATCCAGCCGACCCGGTTTTCAATTCGCACGTTGAGGAAATTATAGCTCATCTGACGTTCCCTTTCTCCAGACGAATTAACATCAGTTCGCATTTTTGTTGCCAGATAGGGACGCCCCATTTTTTAAACTGATCACGAACCTCATTCAGCAGAGAAATGCTGCGCTCTGTTTCGCCTTTTTGAGAGAACATTTGAGCTAAATACAACCGTGTCTGCGCGGCAAGTAAGACGGCACCGGATTTTTGATCTGCCTGAAGACTTTTTGTGAATAAGATTTCAGCCTGTTCAAGATCAGGGGAGTCGCCGTCTGTCAGCAGGCGTGCTTTTAAGCAGTCAAATCTGGGTGCATCTCTCTCAGGATTTAATTCAACCAATGGAAATCCTTCTTTATAGTAACGTTTGGCGGCAGACCGATCGTTTAAATCGAGAGCGACCTGGGTCAGGTTGCAGTAAACCGCTTCCAGGTATCTACGGTGGGGCGTATCTTTTATGGCTTTTAAGGCTTTTTCATAGGACATGCGGGCATCCTCTAATTGGACATCAGCCGCCAACGCATTGCCTTTGGCCGCATAGCAAAGGAAGAGTAATATGGGGGAATCGGAGCCCTCCACTATACTCAGCACTTTTTCCACCCGGGCCAAAGCGCCATACTCTTCACCTATAAGAATTGCAAAGGCACTATGCCAGAGCGCACACCAGGCGCGGGACTGCAGATTGGATACCTGTTCCAATTGTGGGGTATAGCCCTTTTTCAAAAGTTCCTTTGTCTCCTGGATTCGTCCCTGGAGCGCCCGAATGTATCCTAAATGATGACAACTATGGGTGTAGGGCATAAAGGGCATTTCTTCCAGGTATTCCGTTTGTCTGTCCGATGTCTCATGAGAATTGATAACTTCCGTATAAAGATCTGCCGCTTTCTGCCACTGAGCCAGGGAGAAGTATGTGCCGGCTAATGGAAATTTTACTGAATTAATAAGCGCATTCGTTTCCTTGCTTTTTGGAAGTTCCAGAATTTTCAAAAAATATGTTTCGGCTCGCCGATATCGATTTTTCATGAAATGGGATAATCCAAACTCATAATGCACCTTGCCCAAACAAACCCGATCTTTAAGGGAGCGTGCGATTGGCTCCGCTTCCGTACAGATCTCAAACACTTGATCCTGATCACCGGTGAAGTGCAGCGGCCATATCATTTCTAGCAATATATCAAGCAAAGTTTCCTGTCGCGATCGATCCTCCGGGAGGTGTTGCAGGCAAGATTTGGTCTGTTCAAATACGGCGACAGCTTCATGAAATTGACTCAACCTGTAAGCTCTATTCGCTGCCAGACGCCCATATTTAACTGCTTTGGACCAGTTCTCAGCTCGTCTGAAATGGTGATGCAAAATGTCCACCTGCTCCTCTACCCGGTCCTGATAGAGTTCTTCGATAGCCTGACCGACCAGTCCGTGCAGTTCTTTGCGTTGTTGATGGAGCAGGGTTTCATATGTTACCTCCTGGGTTATGATATGCTTAAACATGTATTCCATTTCCGGAACTACCCGGATTTGCTGGATTAATTCCAACACCTTCAGGTTTTCCAGAGATTGGGAGAGCTGTTCTTTGAAAGTGGAAATCTGCTCAAGAATGCGCCGGGTGAATTCACGGCCGATGACGGATGCCAGGCGCATAGACTCGCGGGAATATTGATCCAGCCGATCCAAGCGTGAACGTATTACGGCCTGCACGGTATCGGGCAACGTCAGTTTATCCAGGGGTCGTGTCAACTTGGCCCGTCTGTCTTTAACTTGAATGGTGCCTTCTTCGATAAGTGTACTGGAAATTTCTTCCATAAAAAAAGGATTTCCACCGGTACGCTCGTGGATCAAAGGTGCAATTCCATCCGGCAGACGGTCTGCGTTCCAGACGGCTCTGATGAAATTTTCACATGTGTGGCCATCTAACGCCCTTAAGATAACCGGGGTATGATGACTCCAGTTCGCCCAATAGGAAGAATACTCCGGTCGATAGATTACCATTAGCATCAGAGGATAGGGCGTAATAACACTGACCAGATGTTTGAGAGCCGAGTCTGATGCTTCATCGGCCCAATGCCAGTCCTCCAGAAGCAACACCATCGGCTGCCTCCTGGTGTTAAGGGTGATAATGACGGTCAGCGCTTTCTGAATTTCATTTGTCAATTCCTGGCCTTTTAAGTGAGCAGGTAACGGATACGCTTCGCTCGAGATAGACAGCAGATACAGGTAAATTGGAAGATATTGCTCGAGCGTTTGATCGATAGCCAGCGCGTTGGAAACCACCTTTTCATGTAATTCGATTGGCGTGTCTTCATCACTTAAGTTTAGACCGCGCCTTAAGGCATTGATAAAGGGGAAATAGGGTACACGGGTGCCATGCGATTGGCAGCGACCCTGCAAGACGGTGATGGTATTTCGGTTGAGACTGTGCCGGAATTCATAAACGAGGCGGCTTTTGCCTATGCCGGCTTCCCCAACGACGGTTACAAATTGTCCGTTGCCTGACATGGCTTTATCCAGGCAGGAATAGAGTGCGGTCAGCTCTTGCTGCCTGCCTGTGAATGAAGTAAAACCCCGTTGTTCGGCAGCTTCAAAGCGGGTCTGGACGGTGGACTCCTTTATAATACGACAAGGGATGAGCGGCTGGCTTCTGCCCTTTATGGTTATCTCCTCAAGCGTTTCGGTTTCGAAATACGGGGTGATTCGTTTGAAAGTTTCCGGACTAACCAAAATTTCATCTGCCGCTGCACGGCTGGCCAGACGAGCGCCAATATTAACCGTGTCGCCGGTGATGCCGTAGCTGCCATCGCGGATATCTCTCAAATGTGTTACAATCAGGCCGCTGCTGATCCCACTGTGCATCCGAAGTTGAGTCCCGATTAGATCTTCTACCTCAGGGCTGATTTGTCGCACGATTCTGTGAAGCTCCCTGACTGCCCTTACGGCGCGAACCGGATCATCTTCATTAGCGGTTGGTATCCCGAAAAGGGCCAGCACTTCGTCTCCCACAAATTGGTTGACGATACCCTCATGGCGTTCAAAGATATGCACCGCCTCCTTTTTGATCCGGCTCATGATCTTCTGCACTTCTTCGGGATCGAGTTTTTCATTCATTGATGTATAGCCGGAAAGGTCCGAGAAGACGACAGTTGCCCGGCGGCGCTCACCTTCAGATAGAGTCGCGGGTTCAGCCAGCATGGATGGCGATTGAGAAGATTCTGAACTTCCTTGAAAGCCGTTGGAAGAGACTAATTGAGCAAGACTTTGACCGCATTCATTGCAAAACTTGCTGTCCGCCGGGTTTACCTTTGCGCATTGTGGACAAACAAGTTCCAATTTATTTCCGCACGCGTTGCAGAACTTCGCATC
>CALETL010000258.1 GCA_937920485.1 uncultured Phycisphaerae bacterium | reverse complement strand
CCCATCCGCAAAGGATACCCCAATTATCCTGTTGCTGAACGCCGGTTTACTTAATCGTGTCGGACCATTCCGTTTGCACGTTGATCTCGCACGTGAACTGTCAGCACTTGGATTCCCTGTTTTTCGCTTCGACCTTTCCGGTATTGGTGACAGCAATAATCATAAAGATAGCCGCTCCCGCGAGGAACAAATTTTATCTGACATCCAGGAGGCCATGGATTTTCTTTCCAGCCACAAGGGTATACATAATTTTGTTGTAATGGGGTTATGCACCGGCGCCGACAATGCCCACAAGATATCAGTAAGAGATGAGAGAATTTCCGGAGCGGTGTTCCTTGACGGTTATTGCTATCCCACCATGGGGTTCTACCTCAGACACTTTGGACCAAAGATGCTTAATCCAATGGCTTGGTGGCGCTTTATAATAAATATGTCCCATCCGTCTGATATTCATGATAAAAGGGAAGAAAACTATTTTTGGACATTACCACCAAAACAAAAGACTGAAACAGAACTTAAGCTATTGGTAAATAGGGGAGTAAATCTACTCTATGTCTTCAGTGATGGGTTTATAAGCAACTATAGAGACCAATTTACCACATGTTTTAAATCCGTCGATTTTGGGAACCAACTACAAGTAGAATTTTTTCATGGATCTGAACATCTGTACCCTGTGATTGCGGACAGAAAGAAATTGACAGGCATAATATCAGATTGGATGCATGCAAAATATCTAGCGACATGACAGTTAGTCCTGTCTGCGTAGTTCAACACCGGTAAATACAAAATCATCTGAGTAAAAAAAACGTCCGGTCAAATTGTACTGCTTTACGCGGTATGCCGCTTGTTCATTAATCAATTCCACATCGAATTCATTAGTATGAGTATCAATTACAACTTGAACATCCATAAAGTCCAAAGATCTTCGTGTGAAAGGAAACAAACACTTATAGAAACTCTCTTTGGCGCTAAAAATTATTTTGGCCAAATCCGGGCCAATAAGAGGCGGAGTATTAGCTATCCATTGTTTTTCTTTTTCTGTGCAGACAAGTTCTTTAACTGATTTTTCCAATGGCCCTGCCATCTCTACATCAACTCCCAAGCCTTTGATTGCTCTATACTTTGTTGCAGCAACAACACATAAATTGGTGCAATGACTAATACTGCCTACAATATTTTGGGGCCAAAGGGGAGCTCTGCCCGGACCAACCAATAAAGGAAAATCATCAATTCCTAACCTGAATAGTACCTCTCGAGCACATAATCGTCCTGCTGTAAATTCCCGCCTCCGTTTAGGCACAGCTTTCCTGATACACTCCTGTTCTTCAGGATAAAGATCGCCGTCCCACATTCCCTGTGTTGCTTTGAGAGCAACGACTTGGTTAGAAAACAGTTTCTCAATCATTACGATAAGGGAGATTTTAAATACATAATTCGTCGTGCAAGACAACGTAGTGATCAAAAATCTTTGCTGCCATCTTAAAATTTTGCAAAGAGTCTTTTAAATAAAGGCTTGACCGGAGCTTTCTCAGCCCCCGGTTCAATGTAGGCTGTGTCTGGGTTTTGGGCAGGCTGTTCTTCCTCCTCGTCAATTGGTAAATGAGCCGCGACTTGCATGAGAGTGTCCTGGACCATATCGCGAAAATTGCAGCGATATCCCGTCTCTTTTTCAACGCGGACAATGACTTGCATGACTAACAAGGAATGGCCGCCGAGTTCAATGAAATTATCAAATGTACTTACCTGGGGTACACGAAGTACTTCGGACCAAATGGCAGCTAAATATTTCTCTGCTGCGCTCTGCGGCGCGATAAAATAATCGGTGCTTGCTTTCGCAGGGGAAGCTATTGCCAGCAGTGCGTTACGATTGATTTTGCCATTGTCTGTTAATGGTATTTCACCTAATTCAACGAACTGTTGAGGTGTCATATAGTTTGGTAATATGCCGCGCAGATATTTTCGTAAATCAGTTATTGTAATAAAATACCCGTCGTCTTTAACGTAGAAAACGATCAAACGTTTATCTTCAGGGCTATCTTCTTTCACCACTGCCACTGCCTGCGAAATATGCGGATGCGTGACGAGGCACGATTCAATTTCTCCAAGTTCAATACGAAATCCGCGTAATTTGATTTGATTATCACGTCTCCCCAAACACTCGATATTACCATCAGACCGCATTATAGCCAGATCGCCGGTGGCATAAATGGGGCGCGGATCAGCAGTATTAAAAGGATTTTTTACGAAATTCTCTGCAGTCAATTCCGGTCGATTGAGGTAGCCGTGGGTCACACCATCGCCACCGATGTAAAGTTCACCCTTTATGCCAATTGGTGCAAGTTTCATCGCATCAGTTAAGATATAGGTTTGAGTATTACCTATTGGTTTGCCGATATGAATCGGTGCTTCGGCATCATCTATTTGACAGCAAGTTGACCAGACCGTTGTCTCGGTAGGGCCATACATGTTCCATACGCTTGAGGCACGCGTTATAACGTCTTTTAGCAGGTCTTTAGGAAAAGGTTCACCGCCACACAGTATTTTTATCTTGCGCGAATCTGGTTCCCATTTCTCAGCTAACATGAGACGCCAGGTTGCCGGTGTGGCTTGCATCATCGTAATATCATACTTTTCAATGGCATCTAACAAACGCTTGCCGTCAACCGCTGTATCTTGACTGGCAATAATTGTTTTTGCGCCTACCAGCAAAGGTAGATAAAGCTCAA
>CALETL010000257.1 GCA_937920485.1 uncultured Phycisphaerae bacterium | reverse complement strand
GGGCATTTTTTTGTCCGCTATGACGACGGACAGCGGCAATACAATATTGAAACAACTTCCAAGGGGGCAATTGCTCCCGACGAACATTATATCAATGAATTTAGCCCGCCCGACCATCCGAAAGCGTGGTACATGAAGAATCTTACGAAAAAAGAAACGCTAGGATGCTTTTTTAATAATTTAGGCAACAGTTATACAACCATCGGAGATACGGACAAAGCATTTGAAATTTTATTGCAGGCCGTTCAGATCAACCCCCTGCTTTCCGAGGCAAACATGAACCTCGGCAATATCTATCTCAATAAAAAGATGCCGCACCAGGCAATCGAGCAATATGAGAAGGCCCTTCGTATCATCAGTAACGATGCCAAAACCATGAATAACCTGGGAGCCGCTTATACGCAGTTAGCGGAATACGCGAAAGCGGAGTCCTGGTATAGAAAGGCATTGAGGTTGGACCCGGAATACGTCGACGTCTATCGGAATCTTGCCAATGCAATGCAGATGCAGGGTCGGCATGAAGAGGCCATCGGTCAGCTTAATATCGCGATTGCTTTGAATCCAGATGACGTGAACTCTTGTTTATTGCTGGGCCAGATTTACCGACAAATCGAACAATACGAAAACGCTGAAAAATACCTGCTGAAGGCGGTTATGCTTGACCCCTTATTTTTGCCGGCAAGAGTGTCGCTGGGGTATGTTTATCTTGATCAGGATCGTTTGCGATTAGCCGAAAGCACCTTCCAGAAAGCTCTTTTTCACGATGAAGCCCTGCCGCAGGCGTATTTTGGATTGGCTCAAATCTATTTCCTGAAAGACCAGACGGATCGTGAGATCGAAGCGTATGAAACGGCCCTATCCTATGATCCCTACATGGTTGCGGCACTTCAAAATCTGGGCAATACCTATCTTAGAATTAATAATGAATTGGCTGCGATTGAGGTCTATCAAAAAGCCATTCAAATCGAACCCGGGAGCTCGGACCTGCATTACAATCTTGCTGTAACGTATGCCAAGTTAGACAGACACCAGGAGGCCGTTGATGAATTTTCTGAAGCGATCGCACTGGAGCCGAATAACGCTTCTGCATATAATGGAATCGCAATCTCGTATTACCATCTTGGCGAAAAAGAACTGGCGGGAACCTATGCCCGTAAAGCCAAAGCCCTGGGCTTTGACGTACAGCAGGAACTACTGAATTTGAAATAGTGAAACTTAAAGCAGGAGATTTTTGTCATGGCAAAAGGAAAAATGAAGAAAATTATTCTATCAATTCTTGTTGGTTTGCTTGTATTGATTCTTGCGGGAGTGCTGATTTTTAAGTTGTTTGGTAACCAAATGATTCGAGCAGGAATTGTCGCCGGTGCGGAAAAGGCCTTGCAAGTGGATGTACGTCTCGGAAACGTAAATTTTAAACTCCTTGCCGGAAAAACTGAGTTGAAAAATTTGGAGATTGATAACCCGAAAGATTATAAGCACCCAACATTTCTAAAACTGGGCCGGGCTTATGCAGATTTGAACACAGGCAGTTTGTTCAGTGATACCATTGAGATAAACAAAATACAGTTAGATGATATCGCCGTTGTGATTGAACAAAATAAAACCACAAGCAATCTTAAAGAAATTCTGGATAATCTGCCCAAAGATGAATCTGTGGAATCACAACCGGAATCTGAATCGAAACCAACTCCAGAAGAAGCAGGGAAAAATCTGCTTATCAAAGTACTTGAAATCAATAATGTCGAAGTCAAAGCAAAGTTGCTTCCCATCCCCGGTCGTGCTGACACCGTAACCTTCAAGCTTAAACCCATTCGTCTGGAAAACGTGGGATCAGAAGAAAAAATCAATGCGGCCGGCCTGACTGCCAAGGTCATCAATGCAATTGCGGGTGGGATTGTGGAACAGGGCTCTGATCTGCTTCCGACAGAAATGGTGGGTTCGGTAACAAAAGAGTTGGGCAAACAGGGCCAAGCATTGGTGGGAGCAGGTGAAGGATTAATCAAAGACGGTGCAGACACCGGAAAAGAAGCGACGGAAGCTGTCAAAGAAGGTCTTGGCGGTTTATTCAAAAAGAAAGACCCGTGACAGCCCTAAGAATACAACCTCCACAAGACACCAATATCCTGTGGAGATTTTTTATGATGTAATGTCAAATACACCAAATTGCTTTAACTGTGTTTGGTATGCTCTAAAATCTTATCAAATCAGCATTTGACGCATTGAACAGAATCGATATAATGGTCCCCAAAGATTAAAAACAGGACTCAATATGCCCCAAAAGACAATACAGGAAATAGCTGATCACGTGGGTGGTCAGATCATTGGCGATACCGCAATACAAATCGAGTCAGCCGCAACCCTCGACAGTGCCGGTGCCGGCCAGATAACATTTCTAAGCAATCCCAAGTATGTCCCCCGTGTCAAAGAAACACAAGCTGCGGCAGTACTGGTCGCACAGGAAGTTGAAACCAATGCTGTCCAGATCGTCACCGTAGATCCATATTACGCCTTTATGCAGGCGGTCGTGCTCCTTCACGGCCATCGTGAGCATCCTGAAACGGGCATCAGTTCTTTAGCAACTGTTGCTGATTCTGCAAAAATCGGTCAAGACTGTAATATCCACCCTTACGCAATCATTCATGACAATGCTGTCATTGGAGATAATTGTCAAATCTATTCCGGTGTTTTCATCGGCCCCAATGTAAAAATTGGCAATGACTGTATAATTTATCCCAATGCAGTCATCTATGACGGCTGTCAAGTTGGAGATCGGGTCATCGTCCAGTCCAATGCTTCTGTCGGACAGGATGGCTTCGGCTTTGCGACACACAAAGGCGAACACCACAAAATCCCGCAGATCGGAATTGCCATCTTGGAAGATGATGTTGAGATCGGCTCCAACTGTGTCATTGAACGCGGCACACTGGACAATACTATCATAGGCAAAGGCAGTAAGCTCGGCGATCAGGTCGCGATTGGCCATGGAACCAAAATCGGCCCGCATTGCCTACTCGTGCCGAAGGTGGGAATCGCCGGCTCCGCTGAGTTGGGACATCATTGCGTCATCGGCGGACAGGCCGGTATCGTCGGACATATCAAGGTCGGTAATATGGTAACGGTTGCCGCTCAGGCTGCCGTGATCAATGACGTGCCGGACGGTTCGACGATTTTAGGGGCTCCCGCAATAGAGGCCAACAAGGGAAAACGGGCCTATGCCCTTATCGAAACGCTTCCGGACATGCGAAAAAAACTCCGTTCGCTCGAAAAAGAAATTGCCAAACTAAAAGACAAATAATAGCTCGTTGCTGTCATGCCGGACTCGATCCGGCATCCAGACGTTAACGAAATAAAGCCAAGTTTGGAGCCCAGAGGTTCTATCCTTTGGTAGTAAACGACAAAAACCTATGACTCAATCAAAAATACTAGGTTTAATCGCAGGACAAGGACGGCTGCCCTTTCTGATTGCTGACGGAGCAAAGCAGGCCGGCCTAAAAGTCATCTGCGTTGGCCTCGCCGATAATGCCGAACCATCACTTGCTAACCACGTCGACCACTTTTTCTATGGCGCCATTGCCCGCCCCGGCGGTTGGATGCGTAAACTTCGCAAATACGGCGTGCGAGAGACCATCATGGTCGGCCGTGTCTCGAAAAAACAGATTTACACCCCGTGGCGGATCGTCAAATACCTGCCGGATTGGCGAGCCATCCGCATCTGGTACGGCCGCCTTCGCGGGATGGACAAACGCAACGATACTGTTTTATGCGCAATCGCCGATGAACTTGCTTCCGGCGGCATCATTCTGGAGGACTCCACAATGCACTGTAAAGAACACATGGCAACCGAAGGCGTCATGACCCAATGCCAACCCCC
>CALETL010000256.1 GCA_937920485.1 uncultured Phycisphaerae bacterium | reverse complement strand
CAAGCATGCCCGGCGGAAACAAAACGGTAATCGGAACGGCCAGCGCCACAACAAATTCAAAAATCTCGCGGATCAGCAGACACAACAACAGCAGCGGCAGCAAAACCCCAATGCCACCCACGGCCGTCGTCTTCAAGATGTCAAGCAGTCGTTTCATATGATAGAAAATTTGAAATTTTTATTTTGGAAACATGAGCTGTAATGCAAATACAATCGACCAGTCAGGGCCGCCTTTAGGTTTGTCAGCGTTCCAATAGCTTGCCAGACGGATATTAACGGGTTGGTTGCCGATTTTCATAATTTTTCCCACACCGCCGCCGACGGGAATGGTCCATCGATTACTCGAATCGGCATTCCAGTTGGCCGTGATGACCGGTTGGGTCGTCAGGTACCATCCATCATCCAGATTGTAGTTGATAAACGGCTGGGCGAGGAACTGGTTGACGCTTTTACGATCCGATTCACCTGCAAAGGACCAGAGATTGCGAACCAGTAAACCCAGGGTCCAGGGTTTGGGCTGGGTCAAAAAGACGGCACTCGGGCCGGCACTGTATTTTTCAGAACCAAGCCGGTCGTCTGTGGCGGTCGGAAAGCTCACTGACGGACCGACGCCCCAAATCACTTTACCTGCCTTGGCCGGAGAGAGAAACAACGTATAGTTGATATCCCCTAAACCGGATACATCCCCACCCTCAAAAGTGCCGTTGGGAATCGCCGGAATGCCGGTGGCCTTGCCATCCAGATCCATGAGCGGAACGATGATCCGGCTGATGTAATTCCAATCGCCGACGGTAACCGGAATGACCGGCTGAATGTTAAGGATCGTGGCGTCGCCGTCTTTGGCTCCGTAGTCAAAGGTAAACTCAAACGGCAGACTGTACATGCTCGCCACCGGGTTCTGGGAAGCTGCAGCCAGTGCTTCTGCTTCACTCTGGGCGGACGCCGCTTCTTCGGCCATACAAGGGGCCAGCATTGACAGGACAATCAAAATTGTGAAAACCGAAAACTTTGTTCCAAACATTTTTCATCTCCTCATACAATTGAGCTTCGATTTATGTTTTCTTATTTATTTTCCTGTACTTTCAAAGAAATGGTTAACTGAAATGGGTTGATGTAATGAACGCGCACGGTCGGCGCGGATAGTGATTGGAATATGGTCTTGGGAAAGGCCGCCAGAAAGTGCAAGATCTTGTTTTCTCTCACTCATAGATCTGCAACGTTTAACAACAACGGTTGTTTGTCACACAGCAGTTTCTCTTTATGATGCAGATTCAATTATAATGCAGATTCAATTATAATGCAGCCATGGAGAGACTCAAGAAAAATCCGACAAAATCCCTTATTTGTATCTGTTTTGATAGGAATACGGCGGCTTCATTCTGTACGACCAGGATACACTCAAACACTTCTGTCTGGAGTGGAAATGACAAGAAAATTTGACTGGTCTTATAGATTTGGAAGGAAGTGCGTGACAAAGTGCGTGACACACCTGCACATTTAGCCTACTATTAGGCTACTACCACGCTTCCACTGGCATCATAAGTCTTTGTTTTACCATTATAAACTTTTTGTTTACAGATACTTACAACCCTCAAGGCGGGCCTCCGAAGCCGAAGGTTGCAGGTTCGAATCCCGCCGGGGACGTTTTCTTTACCAAGGTCTCATCGTTGTTTCAGGGCTTGTCTATTGGGGTGGCATTTTCAGTTTGGTTCCGATAGTCAGCGGCGTGTCTTTTGTGATATGGCGGTTCAGAGCTAATATTTCTTTATAGCGAGCACCGCTGCCAAGCTGCTTTTTAGCAATGCCCCATAAACTGTCACCTTGGACTACAATATATACGGATTCGCCTGCAACAGTCTGTGCGTTTGCCGCTGCAGTTGAGATGATTGCTTCAGCCTGCTCTAACTGGTACTCAAGCTCTGCAACACGCTGTGTGAGTTCCTGGTTTTGTTTCTGGGCAGATTTATCACACCCCCCAGCACACAATGCAGCAATGCCCAGCACCGCCATTAATAATGCCAATCGTTTCATAAAACACCTCCTAAATCGAATCGGGTTAAGGTTTCATCAGTACTAACTCTAATGTGCCCATTGTATCCCTCGCAAGGACTTCACCGCAAGCAAATAAAGCAATCGCTCCATGAAAATCATCACCAGGCACCCCGCTAAAATATTTTATTACGAAGTTGAGAACGAGATCAATCTTATCATTTCTCTCTTTTGGGCAATTACATTCTCGAAAACCTTTTGGTGGCTGTCCTTTGGAACGCAGCCGATTTACTGCTTGTATAAGACAACTTAGATCGTCTTATGTGGTTATATTGTATGCACATTATGTTCTGTCAAACGTAGTAATAATAGTTTTCTCCCCTCCGGTAAAGGGGCCTTATATGGGGCATTCCCATAAACGGCCCCTTTCTTTGAAAGTAAGCGGGTCTTTATATTACTCTTTATCCATATAAGGATAGCGGAAATCTCTCGGCGGCAGGAAGGTTTCCTTGATGGATCGAGGGGAAACCCACCGCTCAAGATTGAGCCAGCTTCCGGCCTTGTCATTGGTTCCGGAAGCCCGAGAGCCCCCAAACGGCTGCTGGGCGACAACTGCCCCGGTCGGCTTATCATTAACATAGAAATTTCCGGCAGCATGACGAAGTATATCCATGGCCTTAACAACGGCACCACGCTCAAGCGCAAAGATCGCCCCCGTCAAAGCATACGGTGAAGTCTGGTCACAAACACGAAGCGTCTCTTCAAATTCCGCTTCGGGATAGATGTAAAGGGTCAGAACCGGTCCGAAGATCTCCTCGCTCATTAATTTGGATTTAGGGGTCTTACTCAGCACAATGGTTGGCTCAATAAAGTATCCCTTTGAACAGTCACACTTTCCGCCCACAAGGATTTCCATATCCGTTGAACTTCGGGCATATTCAATATACCCGCTGATCGTTTCAAATGACTTCTTGTCGATAACGGCTCCCATGAAATTGGAAAAGTCCATTACATCCCCCATCTTGATCTCTGCGATATCACTCATGAGCATTTCCTGAAGCTGCGGCCAGATCGAATCGGGGATATATGCCCGGGATGCCGCCGAACATTTCTGTCCCTGATACTCAAAGGCCCCTCGGATCAATGCTGTCGACAACGCTTCGACATCACAACTTGCATGAGCAAAGATAAAATCTTTTCCGCCCGTTTCGCCGACGATGCGTGGATACGCCACATATTTTCGGATATCCGAGCCAACGGCCAGCCAGATCGTTGAAAACACATAAGTACTTCCGGTAAAGTGTATCCCTCCAAGCCGTGTATCATCCAATGCGGGCGGACCGACCACCGGTCCGGGCCCGGGAACCATATTGATCACGCCCGGCGGCATTCCGGCCTCTTCAAGAATCTTCATGATAAAATACGCCGGCAGAACAGCTGCCGATGCAGGTTTCCAAACGACCGTATTTCCCATCAGGGCCGGCGCGGTAGGCAGGTTTCCGGCGATGGACGCAAAGTTAAAAGGTGTGATGGCCAGTACAAATCCGTCGAGCGGCCGGTGCTCCATATAGTTCAGGATGCCTTTGGTGGACTGCGGCTGGTCGCTGTAAACTTCTTCCATAAAATGCGGATTGAACCGCCAGAAATCAATGAGCTCACAGGCAGCATCAATTTCGGCCTGATGAGGCGTTTTGCTTGTATTGAGCATGGTCGCGGCATTGAGTGTCATGCGGTACTTGCCGCTGAGCAGTTCTGCCGCTTTAAGCAGGATCGCGGCCCTTGACTCCCACGGCATGTTTCCCCACGTCTGTTTGGCTTTTTGTGCCGCATCCACTGCCTGACTGACATACATCGCATTGCCCTGATGATATTTCCCAAGCTCATGCTTGTGGTCATGGGGACATACCATGGAAGCCAGTTTACCATTGCGGACTTCTTTCCCGTCGATGATCATCGGAATGTCATACGTCTGACCGAGCATTTCTTTGAGCTCGGCTCTTATCGCATCTCTTTCCGGAGTGCCGGGGGCATAGTTAAGACAGGGTTCATTGATCGGCTGAGGAA
>CALETL010000255.1 GCA_937920485.1 uncultured Phycisphaerae bacterium | reverse complement strand
CGACCCTGAATGCCGGATCGTGTAAAAAGACGGGGCAATGACTTCGCCTGCATCATCGATCACAGAACAGTCACTGACGGCCAGATCACAGTTGACTAATGCATCAGTCATTATACGCACTTTACCTGGAAGCCAAAGGTCATCCTGATCTGCCAGGAACACTATTTTGCCGGAAGCCTGTTTGAGCGCGTACTCAAAATTAAAAATCGGACTTCCAAATGTATTGCCCTCAAACAAACGGATCCTTTTGTCGTTGGTCTGTCGAATGATCTGAATCGTTTCATCTGTTGAGGAGTCATCTGAAATAATCAGTTCATCATTCTCAGATAACTGCGTTAGGATCGAGTCAATCTGGGGCTTGATGTAAGCGTCCCCGTTATAAGTTGCCATGCAAACAGATATCTTCATTGTTTCTTAAATCGATATTTGAAGCTCTATAATGGTTTCAAATTTGTGACAATTTTACCATTTCATCAAACTTCGGATATTCTTGCGAAAGGGTCTCAAACGTGCCTGTGTCGAGCAGTTTCCCGTCATCAAAATAAAGAATTCGGTCACAACTTTTCAAAGTTGCAAGCCGATGCGCAATTGCAATGATTGTCTGTTGGCCTTTGAGAGCATTGATCGCCCGAGTAATCTCACCTTCCGTCGGGACATCCAGTGACGATGTCGCCTCGTCCAGCACCAACACACCAGCATGATAGTATAATGCACGAGCAATGCCGACACGCTGCTTCTGTCCACCTGAAAGGCGGCGGCCGTTCTCACCCAGCGGAGTGTCCAACCCCTCCGGAAGCGTTTGCATGTGTTCATAAAGATTGGCTTTTTTCAAAGCATTCTCAACCCGGGCCATATCTATTTGATCATCAGCTACACCAAATGCTACATTGCGAATAACGGTGTCATTGGTAATATAAACCTGTTGAGGAACATAGCCCAGATGTTGCTGCCAACAGCGCATCGTATCATGATCCAACACCGTCTGATCTACAATAATCTGCCCCTGTTCCGGTTCCAGCAGGCCCAGCAAAACATCTACAAATGTGGTCTTGCCGGCTCCAGAGGTGCCAACAATCCCGACAAACTCGCCCTTATCGATACTGACGTTGATTTGGTCCAATGCCGGTATTTCTGATTTTGGATAAGTATATGAAACCCCTTCAAATCGAATCTGTCGATTAAACGAAAACGACAGGTCCCCTGAAGGCGGATTGGCAGTTCGGTCGGCCTGGAGGTACTCTTGCCAAAGCGGACTTTTGATCTCATCCAGCAGAATCTTAACCGAGTCCTGTGAGTGACTCATGAACTGTAGTGCATTGAGAATACGGTTAACAATCGAAGAAGTTCGAAAGGCAATCATACCCAGCATCGCCAGTGAGCCCATCATTACCGAGTTGCTGCCACGTGTGGAATAGATTACTCCAATACACATAATAACCACACAGAATATCGCACTGATTTCAGTGGCCTGCGGAGGCAATTGACGATAAAACATCGCCCACATATCATTATTCATCGTTGCCCGATTAACACCATAGAAACTGTCTAAAAAATACTGTTCACGTCCCAGGACCTTGGTCTCCTTGATTGCATGAAGCCCCTGAAAGATATTTTTGTATTGCTCCTTTTGCAATTTGTTTCGTTCCTCGCCCAATCGTTTAAGTTTGCGCTTAAGAAAATAATGCTGGAAGATCGAAGTGATCAACAGCACAGTCGCAGTGACAACAGTAGAAAAAAAATGTTTTTGTATCAGAAGGGACAGAATAATCACCCCTGCGATCACATTGGAAATCAGCATAAACCCCTGAAACACAAATGTATTCAATACCGTGACCACGACATTATTGACATTACGGATAATTTCATTGGAGGTTTTCAAAAGATGTAGTTTATAAGGCGAGAACAGATAAAATCGCATGAGAGAAGCACTGATATCTACCTTCCAAAGCCGAAGGATTTTGTTTTGCCAGAAATAAAATACCATGAGGTATATATTCTTAAAAACAAAGACAAGCAGAATTCCTACACCGATTAAAGCCGCCTGTTGTAACTGTGTTTCCATTCTGAAAAAGCGAAATATCTCGGCAAGCCATTCGTGTCTGTCAATAATATCGGGATCGATCAACAATTGTATAAACGGGAAGAGTAGCAAAATTCCAGTAAGTTCCAGCACTCCGGCAATCGCCGCACCAATGATCACAACGGGAACATATTTTCTATAGCCCTTTGCAAAGTAATGAAAAAATTCTTTATAATATTTTAGCATCTTATAACTTTCTCAAATGAATCAAAACCCGCCTGTAAAATCAATATTTCTGTCTGTCCCTTTAGGGGGCACAGTGTCCATTAAACTTTCAATTCGGGAACCTGCTGTTCTACGGGAAAATCACGATACCCCAAAAACCATTCGTTGTCGAGCGAAAGATTGGGATTATAGAACGGATCATTACAAAACAAATCGGGATAATCCTGTCTCAATTGAGTCAGATAATACTTGTTTTCCGAGTTTTCAGACAGTAAATTCGTGCGGCACCAAATGGCCTTGACCATAGGATTATAGACACAACGGAATCCCTGTGCTTTCATACGTAAACACAAATCAATATCGCGATAAGCATCGGGATACCATTTCGGATTAAACCCGCCAATTGCGTCAAAAGCCCTTCGGGAAACACACAGCATTTCGCCTGTCAAAGCGGAGTATTCCTGAATCGAATGCATCCTGCCGCCGTCACCCGGCAATCGGCTGTTCATGTTTCGACAGGCCAATCCCACACCGTCCTTGACCCCTAAGATAACTCCGGCATGGACAACCTTTCCTTTTGGAGATATCAGCAAAGAACCCACTGCACCAATCGTCTCATCCATCTGCATTGTCCCGACAAGCTGATCGAGCCAGTTTGGGGTGGTGATTTGAATATCATCATCCATAAACACAAAAAGATCGGCATCAATCGACCCAACCGCCCGGTTCAGTTTCTCCGAACGGCTGCAAGTCTTATCAACCTTTAATGTCTTCGTCGGCGTTGATCTTTTTATTTCAATGAAGCTTGTCAGTCCAACCGAATCCTTCGGTGAATCATCAATGACAAAAACCTGATAGTTGGGATATGTCGTATGGCGATCGATGCTGCTTAAACACGCATCCAAAGATTGCCCGCCGGAATGCAGCGATACAACGATAACGACTTCAGGATGCTGTCGGGCATTGAATTCGATGCAGTACAGCGTTGGGCTAAGCGGATGACTGGTCACGGACGCCTTAACACTTCTCCTTTGAAGGGCCTCAGAAACAGCTCGCACGCCCGCCATGGATGCTTTTGGCTTGGCCTGTATACTGGTTGCCGCCGATGTGCGAATCGTACGCCAATGGTAGAGAACACGGGGGATATGGACGATTTGATCCGGTTTAACTGCTTCAGAAAATCGCAGGGCCAGGTCATGATCCTGGGCACCGTCAAATCCGGTCCGCTTGCCGCCGATCTGCCGCAGAACATCAGCGGCATAGACCCTGAAATGGCAGATGAAATTTCGTGAGAGGAGGTTTTCCGGTGAATAATCCGGTTTATAGAAAGGATTATGACAGACGCCGCGTGTCGTGATAAGGTCCTCATCACTGTAAAACCATTTGGCTTTCGGATGCTGATTGTAAGTCCAGACAACCCAGACAAGCGCATCCGGCGTCAATTCGTCATCATGATCCAGAATCCCGATAAACTCACCGCAGGCCTGTTCGAAACCGGCATTTGTCGCCCCTGCAATCCCTCGATTTTCTTTCAAAAAAGCCGACTTGATACGTTGATCCTTAAGACACCATGCTTCGATCAGGTCCGTTAAATCCTGTCTCTGAGAGCCGTCATCGACCAGAATGAGTTCCCAATTGGGGTAATGCTGATTGACAACCGAACGGACACATAGATCAAGCCATTTGGCATCGACTTTATACACCGGCGTTACAATCGAGATAAGCGGCTGATGCTTACATTTTCCCAGTAATCGTTGGCTTTGAGAAGAGCTGAGTTGGTATTTTTGGGGCTCTGATTTAGTTAATATTCGGTTATGCCAAACTTTGGTGATTTGAAAACACGCCATCTGCCGGCACAAGGATAATCCGCCGTGGGTGTAATAGGGACGAAATTTGCGTAAACCCTTTTCGCTGCATGTTGCCAAAAACAAAAACAATGCTTTGGGCGCTCGGATAATATGTTTAATCGCTGTTTTCAAAGATAATTACGGTGATATGATTTTGATTTACAATGTGTGCTGCCCTTTTCCACCCCAATCCGCATCAATCACAACGCGCCGAAGTGCTTTTACCTGCGAGCGTGAAGGATAAAAGGCAAGCTGTTTTAATCGCCCACCGGCTGCATCTCGCAGAGCAAGCACATCCGGCTCATAGCGATTATACGATTGAGCAAATCCCTGCGCAAAGGACATAATTCCTTCCTGAAGTGCTTTTTGTTCAGGGCGGTGTTGATACTCAGCGTCCAGCACCGGTTCAATACAGCCGCTGTCTTTTCGCTCATAACCTATTGTGGTACCGTGCTCGGCACATGAAGCAAACTCGAACAACGGCATGAAATAAGCAATGGGTTGGTAACGAATATTATCAAACGCAAAGCCGGCAGGATAAATACTTTTCGCCGACAGGGTGTAATCATTTAAGGCTGCATAGTCTCTTCCATAGTAGTACCCTTTCATGTGCGGAAACTGCGAGTCTTCAGAGAACGCTTTTGTGATATTCACCTGAACGGTCGCATTCCAACCTATATCAACCATCGCATTCTGTTTTTGCGCCCCCCAAAATGCTTCTTGATCTAAATAGCTCCTAAGCAGTTCAATGGCGGTTTTCCTGTGGTTTTCGATTCGTTCCAGAAAGTCTTTGTCGCTGAACAGTTGCTCGAATTTTTGTTTATCCCGAGAATAATTGTAACGCTTCTTCCCTTTTCCCGGGAAATGTTTCTGCACAATTTCAGCAAACGCTTCTTCCTGCAATCCAAGTTTACGCAAGAGTGCATTGGGCCCGCAATCTTGTGGATCCATGTATGCAATCTGATATTCGCGTTGTCCCATATCAATACATGCCGGCAGTGTAGTGCTTCGCCGACTCACATAAAGATACCGTGCTTCAGGTATACCCAATCGGTCGTATCTTCGAATGCTGTCCTTAAATAAATTGTACAGTTTCATAAAGATATCACCGTCACGGGAGAGAAAATATACATCATCCATTTGGTCACGAATCACCGAATCGATCAAATGCAATGTGAAAGCACAGAATGTAGGGCCGAAACAATCCCGACCCATTCTGTAAAATTCTGCCAATTCGTCAGCGGCGGCCATCGATTCAAAATGGGTTCGTTCGGAAATTTCCCCCAAAGCGGCTTTTGTGTCGAAATGGGTTCGTTTGGAAAGATTTTCATCCTGCTCCAAAACATGGGAGGTCAAACGGTCTTGCTGCTGTCGTTTTTCTAATTGCCTGCGACGAATGTGTT
>CALETL010000254.1 GCA_937920485.1 uncultured Phycisphaerae bacterium | reverse complement strand
CAAGGCCAGCTATGCCTATCAGCGGCTGACGGCGATACCGGGAGTTGAGCCGCATTTCCATGCTAAGTGGGTCTTTAACGAGATGGTCTTAGACCTGCCTTGTGATGCGACGGATGTGATCGGCAAGCTTATCGAAAAGGGTTATGCTGCGGGATTCCCATTGAGCCGGTATTACGAAGGCATGGACAATTCGATTTTGATTGCTGTAACGGAAAAACGAACCAAACAGCAGATCGGCATGCTCGCCGAAGAACTGGAAGCGATACTATGAAATTAGCATTTGAGAAATCGGTCAAAGGTCGGCGAGGGTTGCGGATCGCTAAAAGCGATGTTCCGACGAGTATTAATTTGAATAAAAAGTTACTGCGTAAAGTCGATGCCGAATTGCCGGAGTTGAGCGAGTTGGATGTGGTCCGGCATTTTACTGAATTGTCCCGCCGCAACTTCGGTGTTGATACCAATTTCTATCCGCTGGGTTCCTGCACGATGAAATATAATCCCAAGGTTTGTGAACGTATCGCGGCGTATCCGGGCTTTGCGCATCTGCATCCGTTGCTGCCGCAACTCCGAAGCGGCGGCATGCTGACCCAGGGCGCATTGGAAGTGGTCTACGAGATGGACAATATCCTACAGGAAATCTGCGGGATGGATGCGTTTACCATGCAGCCGATGGCCGGGGCACACGGCGAACTGACCGGTATCATGATGATGGCGGCGTACCATCAGGACAGGGGTAGTAAGAAAAGCATCATTCTGGCTCCGGACAGCGCCCATGGAACCAATCCGGCCAGTGCCGCGATTGCGGGCTATGCCGTCAAAACCGTTCCCAGTGACGAAAACGGCCTGATGTCCATTGATGCGATGAAAGAAATGCTCAATGACGATGTGGCCGGTCTGATGCTGACCTGCCCCAATACGCTGGGCCTGTTCAATCCGCATGTGAAGGAGATCTGCGATGCTGTTCACGGTGTGGACGGCTTGGTGTATTATGACGGTGCGAATCTGAACGCCATTGTCGGCAAGGTTCGTCCCGGCGACTTGGGCTTTGATATCGTCCATGTCAATCTGCATAAGACCTTTGCCACCCCTCACGGCGGCGGCGGTCCCGGTGCTGGTCCGGTGGGTGTGGTTGATAAGCTGGTCGATTACCTGCCGATCTCAACCGTTATCAAACGAGCCGACGGTACGTTCGCGCTGGACTACGACAAACCCAAATCCATAGGCTATATTGCGCCGTTTTACGGCAATTTTGGAATTATCCTGCGAGCGTATGTCTATATCATGATGGCCGGTAAAGAGGGGTTGGAGCGTGTGGCTGAAAATGCCGTGCTGAATGCCAATTACATCAAGGAAAAGCTCAAACCGTATTACGACATCGAGCATGGTCAACTCTGTAAGCATGAATGCGTCTTCAGCGCTACCCGTCAGACGAAAAACGGCGTCCATGCCATTGACATCGCCAAGGGACTGATCGATGAAGGATATCATCCGCCGACGATGTATTTCCCGATGATCGTCAAAGAGGCGCTGATGATCGAGCCGACCGAGTGTGAAAGCAAAGAAACGATGGATGCGTTTATCGATGCGATGATCGAACTGGCGAAAAAGGCAGAAAGCCAGCCGGAAACACTCAAAGCGGCACCGGTGACCACATCTGTCGGACGGTTGGACGAAACCAAAGCGGCCCGCCAACTGAACATCGCCAGTTTGGTTTAAAAGGCCGGATCAAAAGCCCCATTTGCTGACGTCGACGCCATATTTTTCATGCAGCCGGGCCATGTCATCTTTGAGGGCGTCGTAAACACGCTGTCTTTGGTCATCGGTAAGTTTGAAATGCCCTGTTACTTTTTCCCTGAATATCATGCGAAAGATATTATGCCTAAGTTTTTTCGGAAAAAGATTAATACAGGACTGAATAAATGGATATTTATTATTCAAATTTTTCCATGTTCGAGTTACTCTCAAACCTTCTGTTTTATTATGAATTTTAGTTGTTCCCTGGAAATCAAATTCGGGTGAAATATTCAAAAATTTACAGATAGTTTGTAGTATTTTATTTGGGTCACATTTGAATTCATCGAAATCCAGGAGTAAAAAATCTTCATGGTTAAACTTATCGAAATAAAAGTCCAATTGTTTTGCATAACTGGAAGCAAGGGTGAGAACACCTCCATTGAGCGACTCTTCAAGACTTCTTTTAACCCTGATTGCATAATGATATGCATGATGTGATTCAATTCTATCGATTGGATTTCGCATGATATAGATGAATTTCATAGAAACATCGTGCTTTTTATTAAATTCCAGCATGTTTTGGCTGGAAATTAGTGTTGCCGGCCCATTGGTATAGTTAATTGTTGCCTCAAGCAAAACTTTATTTCCAAGGGCTTCTTTTTCCCATAAAGAAAAATACCAATCATCACCAAGGTCATATTTTAAGCTGAAAAAGTTGGGTTCTTTATTGCTGCACCCAGCAATTTCCGGGTGCTGGGCAAGATAATTGAATAAACTTGTGGTACCTGCTTTTGGTGCTCCGAGGATAATACAAAAACGCATCAAGGTGCTATCCTTTATTTGAATGTTTCTGTTTTTTGTGGACAGGTGGTTTCTGAGAATCCAACAGGATCGCCAGTTTGCGTGTATCGGGATGGCTCTGCAGGGCGATCTTAACGGCCATGGTCAGCGGCACCGACAACAGCATGCCGATGGGGCCCAATACCCACCCCCAGAACACCAATGACAGGAACACCACCAGTGTAGACAGACCCAACCGCTGGCCCATCAAACGGGGCTCGACGAGGTTTCCCAGAATGATATTGACAAACAGGTAACCCACTGCGGCCAAAGCTGCCGGCCCGAGTCCCAGTTGAAGGAAGGCCAGAATGCACGCCGGAATCGCAGCAATGATCGAGCCAATATTCGGAACAAAGTTCATCAGAAATGCGATAAGCCCCCAAACGATCGGATATTTAACTTTTAGCACCATCAGCCAGAGCATGATCAAAAGACCGGTAACAAGACTGATCGCAGTTTTCATCGCAAGATATTTTTTAACATCATCTGCAATGGTCGAAAAATTATCAAATGAACCGGCATTGTTTTTCATTGAAGCCCTGATTTTACCGGGCAGGATCGATGCTTCCAGCAGAATGAAGAGCGTTGTTAAATAGATCAGAAAGCCCTTGGTCAGGATGTTCCCAAATTGAGCCAGCAGATTTTGCATTAGGCCAATGGCGGCTCCGGCATTTAGAAACTGAGAGACCGACAGTGGTTCTTTTTCATCCGTTTGTGAATCTTCTGCCGCCGCCAAGGTCGCTGAGTCCGGTTCTGTCATGTTTTCGGGCGTTTTCGGGATAGCCAACGTGTTCTCTTGATTTACCACGGTATCGTCTGCTTCGTCGATGTGGAATTTTTCTCGCTGTTCATCCAGCCAGGTGTTCCATTTCTTTTCAAGATCCTGGACCGTCGCATTGAGTTCTGCGGTGTATTTAGGCAGATCACTTGTAAAGTCCGCGATAGACGTTGTTACAATCGTGCCGACCATCAGCCCGGCCATGATGATTACGAGCGATATGATCAATATGGCAAAGACCGTAGAAACACCGTGATTTTTGAGCCAGTAAAGAGCTGGCGTACAGATAATTGCCAAAAATACTGACAGCAGAAATGGGATAATAATCTCGACTGCCGCACGCATCCCTGCGACAACAATCACAAAAGCCGCTGCCATAATCAAAAAACGAGCCGGACCGGATAATCCACCTGACGGGTGTGCGGGGGCCTGTGCGGTTTTTTTCGCTTCTTCCATGGTTTTTCCTCTTATATCCAGACAGTTATATCAACCTTAAAATACCTGTATTCATGTGATCGGTCAAGAAGCATTTGTATGTGATGGAAATTGTTTCACAAAGGTCGGGGCAGGGATTTTCTTGACGATAGGGCCGGATTGTCTATAATGCACCCTTTATTAAATAAAGCAATGATTGAACAAATGAAAGCGAAAGGATAAACCTAAACGTGACCGCAAAGACAGCAAAGAAAAGCTCCATGAGCAAAAAGACGAAAAAGGTGACTCAGGCATGTCAGAAATGCAACGGCAAATGCTGCCGATATTTTGCCTTACCGATCGAAACACCGGAAGACTGGGACGATTTTGACGATATCCGTTGGTATCTGTGCCATGAAGATATTACCGTTTTTGTAGAGGACGGAGACTGGCACCTGAATGTCAAAAACAAATGTAAATATCTTTCCGAAGAGGATTATCGATGTCAGAATTATAAACTTCGCCCGCATATCTGTCGTAAGTACGACACGGATGGCTGTGATCTGACCGGCGAGGATTATGGATACGAACTCCATTTCCTCGATGACAAGCAAATGGAAGAGTACATGAAAATTAAATTCGGCCCGAGAGTTTTTGAAAAGCTGCTCGACAATCTCATCGCCGCTTTTGACCTGGTACATTTGAAGATATTCAAAGATCGGGCCGTCGTATTCGACGAACCCATTACGGATCGACGATGCCTTCCAGCCATCGACGATAAAATTGCGAACCGCC
>CALETL010000253.1 GCA_937920485.1 uncultured Phycisphaerae bacterium | reverse complement strand
GGAAACCAAATCCTTAGAAGCTGCCCCCATACAGGGTGTAAAGCAGATCAAATATTAAAATTAAAATTTCTGTTTCGACCGGCGGCCGAAACTGTTTTTCATCACTTACTTTTAGTCGTCACGAATTGACTTTTTATTACGACCCCCAAAGCCATGATTACGAAGTGTATTATACAACAACAAACCGTAAAAATCAATCAAAATGAAGTCAAACAAGCCGATTATTTAAGTGTCTGATAATAATGAACAGAGGCCGTTCAGATGGATTTTTTTATAGGGTTACAGAGGATAATTTTAAAAAATAAAGGCCGCAGGAAGCAGTTTTTCCTAACGGCCTTTGAGCTATTTTGTACCCGTCGTTGTTTTTTATTGTCTATTCAATGCCCAGTTCATCAAGCAAATTTTCGGCCTGATCCACGTATTTCATCACCCACAGGACATATCGGATATCGACATGGATTGCGCGAGTAACCTCCGGCATGAACAACAGTTTGCTGGCCATCGCTTCGGAATTTGTATCAAACAGTAATCCGACGATCTGGCCTTTGCAATTGAGAGTGGCCGAACCGGAGTTGCCGCCGGTGATGTCCAAATCAGACAGAAAATCGACCGGTACGTTGTTAATCTGTTCGCTCCAGAAAGGCGGAATGTATGGACCGCCCGCGGCGGCGTCAAGCAATGCCTGTGGCGAGTTAAAGGGTTCGGTTCCTGTATCTTTTTTGACCACTTCAGTCACCGTGGTAAATGGCTCGTACTTTGCTGCTTGGGGTGTTGGCCGATATCCCCGGACCGTGCCGTAAGTAACTCGGAGCGTGCCGTTGGCGTCCGGTGCCAGCGGTTGACCATAAAATTTCTTACGTGCCTGCACATATTCCGGCAGCAGCAGAGCCATTTTGCCATCGTAGGTATGCTCCTGATCTTCAAGTGCCTTGGTCACCGGTCGTAGTTTCAATGCAAATTGAATAAACGGATCGTCACTGGCTTGTAATTGTTCCAGTGAGGCACTCTTGAAAAGCTTAACACGAACATCCGTATCGTCGATCGTTAACGCATCCGTAAACAGACCGGAAACAAACGCGCTAACATCCTCAGGGGATTCAAGGGTGTCCACATCTCGCCCCGGCAACTCACGGATCTTGTTGAGATAATATGTCAGCACCGCATTGTCGACGACCGGATCGTAAGAGATCTGCATAAACTGCTGATCCTGGATCATGCGGTTCCAGTTCCGCTGTTGATAATCCGGGTCGCGTTCACTGTCGGGTTTAGGGCGTTCTTCGGCCATGCGAACAATCGTGTGAGCAGCGTTGGCCAACTGGACATGGTGAGTGATACATTCAACGAGATAATCCCGATTCGCTGTTTTCTGATACGTTTCATTGATAGCGGTGATGTCATCCAGAACCGGTCCCCATTTTTGTCGGCGCTGCGGATCGGCATAAACCCATTCAACTAATTCGGCCTGCTGAGCATTCTTTGTTTCGATCAAGCCGTTTTTTTGAATGTTATCCTGCAAAAACTCCAGTAACTGCAGGTAATTCGTTGTCCCTTTAATTGCAGGAGTGACCTTAATACGCAGATCCTCACTTTTCGCCGCAAGCGTTTCATAAACTTCATTAATTTCCGTCAGAACATTGATTCGAAAGGGATTTTCTTCTTCAAATGAGAAGCGGATTTGCTCGGCGGTTCGCCATCGCTGTGTCGAGCCGGGATAGCCGACGACCATGACGAAGTCATGTTTTTCCAGCGGCTCATCGGCGATGCGAAGGTAATGTTTGGGCTTATAGGGCACATTGTCCGGCGCGTATTCAGCGGGCTTGCCATCCGGTGCAACATAGGCCCGGTAAAAGGTAAAATCGCCCGTATGACGAGGCCACTGCCAGTTATCAACCCAGCCGCCAAACATGCCGATCCCCGATTCAGGGGCATAGACCAATCGCACATCTTTAATTTCGAACTGTTTGATCAAGTAATATTGCTGTCCACTATAATAGCTTTTTACAGAACAACGAATGCTGCTGTCAGCTTTTTCGTGTTGGGCGATCAAGTCCTTAATGCGGTTTTCAATTGCCTCGTGTCTGTCCAGTGGATTTTCGATTTCAGCAAGCCCCTTGCGGATCGTTTTTGTTACATTGACGATCTCCTGCGTAACCCACACTTTTTTACCGGTTTCGCCGGGCAACTCTTCCTGGCGTGTCCGTGCAAGGAAGCCCTCATTGAAGAGATTACATTCCGGCTTGGAGTGATATTGCAACGAGTCACTTGCGCAGTGGTAGTTTGTGACGATCAATCCGTCCGGTGAAACAAATGACGCACTGCATCCGCCAAGCGATACAATGGCTCCCAGTGGATGCGCCAACGGATTGCTTAAAGCACCCGGATCTTCAACACCGAGCGATTTCAGAATCTTTTTTTGTTTGCTGAGCTGATGCGGCATCCACATCCCGCCGGGATTGGCAAATGCCTTTCTATTATCGAAATGGTCAGACTGACACCCCGTTAGCAACAATGCCGTTAATACTAAACTCGCCACAAAAAAATACTTACGCATAAAAAATCCCCTTAGTTTGATAGTGAATATTCGTTAAACGCGGCATTATCCATCATATTCGAAAGACCGCAATATTTTTCTGGATAGAATTGGGGGCGGGCAAGGGCTGAAAATCGGTCAGGTCGACGATGCCGTCAGCAACCCGGTTAGCGATGTTGCAATCATCCAAAGCGATTGGCTAATATACTTTGTTAATCTCCCCAAACAGTGGCAAAATCAGCGAAATCCAGGAAATTAACAATATCATCCTCGTCCTTGTAGAAATCACCTGGAACATCCGAGCCGGTTTGCAGCCAGTTCTGACACAGAATCGTTAAATCACCAAGACCGATTGAGCCGTTACAATCAAGGTCATAGATGTTGGTTGCGAGATATCCCTGCTCCGCTACATTACTAAGAACATCCACATAGGTCATATCATTGGGGTCGAACGTGTAATTGTCCTTTGTTGGCGT
>CALETL010000252.1 GCA_937920485.1 uncultured Phycisphaerae bacterium | reverse complement strand
TGCTGGTGTTCAGGCGATGAATCGCAGTTTTGAGTTTTTTAGTTTAAAGTTCAAAACATTAATATCTGTGAAATCAGAGGATTGAAACCATTATGAAAGGAGTTGAACCATGGGTGGAGCGTTAGTAGTGATGTTAGTGGTGATCGGGTTGATCGTTTTTGTGGCGATGTTTGTGATCGGGATCTATAACGCCCTGATCCGACTGCGGAACCAGGTGGATAACGCGTGGTCGCAGATCGATGTGCAGCTCAAGCGGCGCCATGACCTGATCCCGAACCTGGTCGAGACGGCCAAGGGTTACATGGAGCACGAGCGAGGTACTTTTGAAGCGATCACCGAGGCACGAAGCAAGGCGATGGGGGCGAAAGGTCCGGCCGAAGCAGGACAGGCCGAAGGCGCACTGACCGAGGCGCTGAGCAAATTCATGCTGGTGGTGGAAAACTACCCGGACCTGAAAGCGAACCAAAACTTTTTATCGCTGCAGGAAACGCTGACCAGCACGGAAAACAAGATAGCTTTCGCTCGGCAGGGATACAATGATCAGACGCTGTTCTATAACAACAAAATCCAGATGTTCCCGTCGAACATCATCGCGGGAATGTTCAACTTTGGCAAACGTGATTTCTTCGAGATCGAAAACGAAGCCGAGCGCGAAGTACCCAAGGTGGAATTTTGAATTTTTAATTCTAAATTCTTAATTAGAACATGAAAGAAAACATCATTAAAGATCGGAGCTATCAGTTCGCACTGCGAATCATAAAGCTTTGCCTGTGGCTTCGCGACAATAAACATTACGAAATCTCCAATCAGCTTCTGCGAAGTGGAACGAGCATAGGAGCGAACGTGGAAGAAGCATTAGCAGGCCATAGCCGAAAAGATTTTCTTCATAAAATGACAATCGCTTCCAAGGAGGCGAGAGAAACATTTTATTGATTGAGATTGCTTCGGGATTCAGAGATTTTAAATGTCGAGCAATCGCAGGAAATTATCTCGGAATCCGAGGAGATCGTGAAAATATTAACGAGTATTATCAAAACAGGACAGAAGAACGGTAAAGAATAATTAAAAATTCAAAATTTAGAATTAAGAATTAATACTATGTGGGAATTGATACGAGTTAATAAGCGGAACTCCGTGCTTCTCTTGGGGGCAATGGGTTCGGTGCTTCTGCTGTTGGGATTCTTGGTGGGCGTTGCGTTCGGTGGGCCGGAAGCGGGCTGGATTGGGATGGCGGTCGCAGCGGTTATCTGGCTGGTGATGATGCTGGTCAGTCTGTCCAGCGGTGATCAGATCATGTTAACCGCCAGCAAGGCGGTGCCGGTGACACAGGACGTTCATCCGATGTTGTTTAATGTGGTCGAAGAAATGACCATTGCGGCGAATCTGCCGAAGATGCCCAAGATCTATATCATCAATGACCCGGCGCCGAATGCATTCGCGACCGGCCGCAGCCCGGAAACAGCTTCGGTGGCTGTGACGGCGGGGTTGTTGGCAAAGCTGAACCGTGATGAACTGCAAGGTGTTGTCGCACATGAAATGAGCCATATCATCAACCGCGATATTTTGTTTGTCACACTGGCAGGCGTGATGCTGGGAAGTATTGTACTGATTAGTCAGATTTTTCTGCGTGGAATGTTCTATAGCTCAATGGGATCACGGCGACGATATTCTTCCAGTTCTTCCAATCAGGGCGGCGCACAACTGGTTATGATTATTGTTGCGGTTGTGTTTGCGATATTGGCGCCGATCCTGACGCAGCTTCTGTATTTTGCCCTCTCGAGAAAACGGGAATATTTGGCCGATGCCGGCGGTGCACGGCTGACACGCTATCCGGAAGGTCTGGCAAGCGCGCTGGAAAAGATTGCCGGCAGCAACATCAATATGGAAGCGGCTAATAAGGTCACCGCGCCAATGTATATCGCCAACCCGTTCCGCGGTAAAAAGGCCATGAATTTATACAGTACGCATCCGCCGATTGAAGAACGAGTTCGCATTCTGCGAAATATGAGCCACGGAGCCGCGTATATCGATTACGAAAAATCGTACGAGGCGGTAACAAAACGGTCGGCGGTGGTCCCGGCTTCGGCCTTGAAACAGACCGAAGACGTCTCAATACGTGACGCCTCGGTGGAATCCAAATCAACCCGAACCGCCAAGCAACAGGCCCGTCAAATCGGCGACCTCATGCGAACGGTCAGTGCATTCGCGTTTTTGACTTGTGGTGGCTGCGGCCTGAAAATGAAAATCCCCCCGGAATTTAAAGGCAACCAAGTCAAATGCCCCCGCTGTAAAAAAGTCTCCCTTATAAAAAAATAATAGAAACCAGGAGTTTTATATATGCAGAAAATAATTTGTGTTTGCGGTGCTCGGCCGAATTTTATGAAAATCGCTCCAATTATGAGAGCTTTTCATGGATGTGGTGAGATAGAACCTGTTTTAGTGCACACCGGACAGCACTATGACAAAGCCATGAGCCATCTGTTTTTTGATGAACTGAATATTCCAAAGCCGGATATTAATCTCGAAGTA
>CALETL010000251.1 GCA_937920485.1 uncultured Phycisphaerae bacterium | reverse complement strand
CCCGGCTCATAAAACTTGTCGTACTTCCCTGTAAAGGCCCGTTCGGTGCCCTTTTCTCGTAGCACATAATACTGCTTACGGTCTAATTTCTGCTTCCACTCGCGCTCGGTTTGAGGCATTTGGGGTTCGGGGGTTTTGTTTTCGGCTTGGGGTTTGAGGGATTTATCTTCGGTTTCCATGGTTGCTTCCTTTGCGGCAGGAACGCTGTTCGGCTCCGCAGGTGGTACGGGCACACAACCCTTTTGCATCGCCGGAATCGTGAAAAGGATCGTCGCACCAACTATATGTGTAAGTATCCGGTTCATGTCTTCTATTACGCTGTCCGGACCGGAATGGTTCACTTTTTCGGGTTATCCCAATGGGCTATTGACAGAAACGGGCATTTGAGATATGGTTAAACCATTGGTATTGGAGTCAAACGCAAGGGATTTATAATGCCTGAAACTGAAAATGGAATTTTTACCGGTTTGTTTAATCCGGTCGTTATTACGATACTTTTTATTGTCCTGACCACGTTTGTAGGCGCATTTATCAAAGGACGTCAAAAAGATAAATGCCTCAAAGCATTTCGGGACTTTATCGTAACACTGGAAGATGCCAGCGGAAAACGCATCTGGGGCAGGTTGCGTGTCGAAGCAACGGGGTTGGAACTGCAATATACGCAGCCGCATGATGACGCGGACGGACATCTCGAATCCAGCTATATGCTGTACAAATACGAATACGGAAATATTTCGGCACTGGTTCGGTTTCACGATTATCTGACCGAGGAAAATCTTAAACGCCGGGACGCAGAACTGGCAAAAACCTACCACCCAAGCTGGTGGCGGCGCAGTCGGCGAAAGCTGGTTAACGTATTTAAGACGATCCGCGATTCGATCATGGAAGTGTCCAATGTCCTGCTTTCTCAGGCAAAAAAAACAACCGGCGCCGGAGGCCTTCTCAGCACACAGGATAAATACGTCAGCCAAATGAAAAACGAAGTCATCGGATCGGTGGATACCTCGTATGAACCGCTGCTGGAAAAATACATCGGTCATCGTGTTGTCACCGAGTTTCTGCATCAGGAACAGCCCGTGGAACTGGTGGGCGTACTAAAGGATTATACCGCCGAATTTCTTGAAATTCTGGATGTGAAATACTGGACAGGTAACGAAGATAACAGAAAAAAAGCCGATATCATTCTACCGCGAAAACGCGCAGTGGTACGGCATTTAGCGGAGTAATTTATTATGCAAGGCACACAAGGAAAAATTATTCATGTTTGTACGTTAACCGCATTGTTATTGTCGCTGGTTCTGAGCGGCTGCCAAAAAGCGTCTGGTCCGCGTTTACGCAAGAGCGATTTTTTTGGCGCTCCGGCAGGGATCCGATTTCCGGACCCGGACAAGTTGGGGGTCCACAGTCTGAGTACGAGCCCAAAGGAAAAAGTCGGCTTTGTCTATACCTGCAAAGGCGGCTTTATCGACATGGGACATCTTCGGGAAGCCGCCGACCGCACCCACTATGCAGCGGGAGTCGTCTATGAAACACTTCTTCGGTCAAAAAAGAACTGCTCGTTCAAGATCATTGAACCATCGTGGTATCATTTAACAATCTGCTATCCGGAAAACTGGCAGGATCTGTCAAACCAGGAAAAACAATCCATCGCCCGGGACATGTCGATCCAATATGGACAGTATCTGGGGCATATCAGTTTGATCTGGCATGAAATCCTGACATGGTACGATTATTCTTCTACAGGAATCTTTTCGGAAAATATTTCTTCTTTTTCCTGTGAGGATTCTTATTCGGATGTACTGGGAACCTGTTTGGGAGCCAAAGCTCTGCTCGATCCGAAGGAACCTTATGAAGAAGCAATGACACGGCTGATCAATGAGACGCTGGAGCAGTTAGACGTTCAACCGGCCGCCGTTGCCAAACAGGCAGCCAAAGAAGTGAAAGGCAAGTGGTATGAAGGTGGAGGATACTTTTTTGTAAAGATGAAAAAACGAAATTTTGATGTTGGTTTCGACGATGGATATGTAACCCCCTGGGTCCTGCCGGATATCTGTCCGGAAATGACGACTCAGAACTGTCCTGTTCCGAACCCCAACTCGATACTGACCAAATATGGTTTCAGAATGCGACTTGAGATCGAAATGATGGGGCTTCAAAAAGGCCAGGTTTATAAAGCCCTTAAACTGAAAAACTCTGAGCGGGTAAGACCGGCGATACATTTTCCGGAAATCGTCAATGTTATTATTGAGGAAGCAAAGAAGCGTGAAGGGGCTGATGTCGATAAAAATATTTAACTCGAAAACGTTATTGAACAGAAGTCCAAAAAATAAATAAAGGAATTCCAGGATGAATCTGAAGTCGCTCCCGTTCAATGCTTTGATTGCGTCCGGAATAATGATTGTATTCCTGACAACAGGATGCAGTCTTAGCGGCGGACCGCGGGGGCGATGGGGATGGACGCCGGATGTACAGCCCGGCAACCCGGATAAACTGGGCACCCACTCATACAGTTTTGGCGGCAGTGAGGGATTTGGTATATTTTATACGCTTCGCGGCGGTTCAATCGATCTGGATCATGTGCGCGGTTGTGCCGACATGACTAAATACACGTACGTGCGTGCGAGATCAACAATCGAAAAAAGCAGTCAAAGTTTCAGTACCAGTCCGGCTTTTGAATGGACGACGAATAAGGTCAAAATCGGATATCCGGAAAACTGGGACTCACTGCCGCAAACAGAAAAGGAAAGAATTGCACACGAGGCCGCGCTGATCATCGCGCCGGTGGTAGCTTACAATGGCGGGATCTGGCATGAAATGATCACATGGAAGGGAACGCATTTTATGCTGATCGAGCCGGAGCACACGTCCGCGTTTTCATGGGACGATCTGTATTCGAATCTGATGGGAGCGGAGCTGGCTATGCAGGCGATTCAAGACGGCCATATTGAAAACGCCGATTATAATCGGGCAATGACCCGGCTGATCAAAGAAGAGTTTAAGCGATTGGGCGTGGTGCCGCGATCCAAAGCCATCGAGATCACCAAATCTGTCAAGGGTTCATGGTATGGCGGCGGCAAGCTGACCAAGCGCAATATGGATACCGGTTATGATGACGGCTGGGTCACACCGTCACTGATTCCCGGTTATACAGATGAGGAACCGATTGCCCGCAAAATGCCCACGATTGAAGGGTTGGACGAATTGGGTATTAAGATTAATTATACGATCAGTTCAGCGTATTTTGAAAATGGCGAGCTGAAAAAGATCGCCGGCACGAAAAGTTCCGTCCGACCGCTCTCACATTACCCCAAGATCATGAAAAACATCGAACAGGAGGCCATCTATAAATACGGCTATCAAATTCGATAAAACTGCCATAATGGTTGATGTGCGTTTTTGTCATGCCGGACTTGATCCGGGGTCCAGACGTTAACGCCCTGGACCCCGGCTCGGGGGCCGGGGTGACATGTCTTGGGACTTTGTCCTTTTTTTTGTTGTGAAAAAGTACTGCACAAATGACCACAGACCGGCGAATTTGTAATTTCCATCAACATAGTGTTCGATGACGTAAAATACAAAATAGTATGCCCGGCAGAAACACCAGATCGCCAGAGCCAGCATCGCCGCAAGCTTTACACTCGGATGCTCCAACAGGACAATTAAAGATGCCATGATCCCGCCAAACAAAAACAGAAACCCTTTGAGATAAATCAACTTTTTGCTTTTCAAGTCAGGCATACGAATCAAATCCCATTAATTATGTTGTGATTTTACATATTGAGCGAATTGAACACGAAGCCATTCGACAAATTCTTCTTGATTCACCCAACCCACTGTTCTTTCATACTTTGTTGGAAACTCTGACGTCCATCCCAGCTTTTCACTCACTTCACTAAAAAATTCTTCTTCTTGCTCATTTAAATAGCTTGGAATAAGATCTAACACAAAAGTACTAA
>CALETL010000250.1 GCA_937920485.1 uncultured Phycisphaerae bacterium | reverse complement strand
TGCGGGCTTTTAGGGGCGCTCAGTTATGACTTTATCGATCAGTTTGAAAAACTTCCCGCAAACCGTGAGGACATCCTCCAGAATCCGGACTATGAACTGTATTTTGCCAACAATATCTTCCTGATGGATCATAAGAAATCCAAGGGTCATGCTATCGTCAACGCTATCATAACGGATGACAACCGGGATGCCATTTATGAAGAGGCAATGCAGTGCTTTGACGACTATTTTGACAAAGCCAAAGAAAGCCGCCCTCAAACAACGAAATATGAGGGTCCATTGAACGGCCCGGATACGGATACATCCCGAGAGGAGTACAAAGCAATTGTCAATACCGCGAAAAAACACATCCTTGACGGAGATATCTTTCAAGGCGTCCTGAGCCGAACTATTACGGAGCCCTGCCCCGCCGAACCGCTGGATGTCTATCGAAAGCTGCGAACATTGAACCCCTCGCCGTATATGTTTTACATCAACACGAAGACAACGATCCTAATGGGAGCCAGCCCGGAACTGAATCTGCGTGTCAGCGGAACCCGTGAACAGCATGTAGAAATCCGCCCCATCGCCGGTACAAAGCCCCGCGGACGCAAGGACGGGAAAATCGATCCTGATACCGATATCCGCTATGAAGCAGAACTGAAGCTGGACCGCAAGGAACTGGCCGAACATATGATGCTGGTGGATCTGGCAAGGAATGATATCGCCCGTGTATCCGAACCGGGCAGCCGAATTGTCAACGAAATGCTCATTACAGAACGGTATGAATCGGTGATGCACCTAGTCAGCAATGTAAAGGGCAAATTGCGAAGCGATCTGGATGCATTGAGTGCGTATCTTGCCACCATGAATATGGGAACCCTGACGGGGGCACCAAAAATTGAGGCGATGAAAATCATTCGTCATCTCGAAAAGAATAAACGCGGCTACTACGGCGGCGCCGTGATGTATCTGACTGTTGATGGGCAGTTTGACAGTTGTATCACCATTCGAAGTTTACAGGTCCGCGACCACCAGGCCTATGTTCGTGCCGGAGCGGGAATTGTCCACGACAGCGTTCCGGATACTGAATTTGACGAAACACAGCATAAAGCAAACTCGTGTCTGAAAGCAATTCGTATGGCAAGTGAACACCCTTAAGGGTGGTAAATTCCGCGAGTATAATCTAAACTTGCGATTGTTGGGCTACTTAGCCGCGCAGAAACAATAGATTAAAATCGCTATAGGGATAATTTGAAAACCAATAAGGACCATCAATCATGAAAACAAAGGTTTTATTTATCGATAATTTTGACTCATTTACCTATAATCTGGTGGATGAATTCGCAAAGCGCAGCTGCCCTACCAAAGTGTATCGGGCGGATACCCCCCTTTCAAAACTCATCGAAGCATTGGACGAGTTTGCCCCGGATCTTCTGGTGGTTTCACCAGGTCCCGGCAATCCGGATACCGCAGGGGTCAGCTTAGAAGCGATTGATTACTTTAAGGATAAACTGCCGATTTTCGGCGTCTGCCTCGGACATCAGGCCATTGTGCAGTATTTTGGCGGAAAAATCGAACACGCTCCGGCAGTCATGCATGGAAAGCCATCCCGTATTATGCATAAAGGCACGGGTGTTTTTCAGGGATTGGAAAACCCGATGCACGCCGGTCGATATCATAGCTTGTGCGCCTGTCAACTGCCGGACTGCCTGGAAGAAACAGCCGAGTTTGAAGGCATTGTGATGGGCATTCAGCATAAAATGCTGCCGATTTATGGCGTTCAGTTCCATCCGGAAAGTATTTTGACGCCAACCGGAGGAAAAATTATTGAAAACATGCTTCAAATCGCCAACAATCTAAAAAACAAGAACACGGTATGATTCAAAGACGGGAGGTTCTAATGACAAAGATCACAGAATATTTGGAGATTCTACTTGAGGGAAATGACCTGACATTTGATCAGGCCACCCAGCTTTTGGATATCATTTTCGAGGGCAATGTTGCTGATGTCCAAATTGCCGCTTTTCTGGCAGCGATGCGAGCCAAAAAGGCCTCTGTATCAGAAATCGCCGGACTTGCTTCTTCTTTGAGAAGCCACGCTGTTCCTGTGCAGGTCAACGCCTCTCCGCTGGTTGACACGTGCGGAACCGGCGGCGCCGCTCTTAAGACGTTCAATATTTCTACAGCTTCCGCTTTTGTGGCCGCGGGTGCGGGCGCTTTTGTCGCCAAGCACGGGAATCGGGGCATCACCAGCCAATGCGGTTCCGCGGATGTGTTGACAGCACTCGGCGTTAATGTTTCCCCGGGACCTGAATGCGTTGGGAAGTGTATCGAGCAGGCACATATCGGCTTTATGTTCGCTCCAAACTTTCATCCTGCTATGAAGCACGTTCAGCCTATCCGGAAAAGCTTAGATTTCCGAACAGCGTTTAATATTTTAGGACCGCTCGCCAACCCGGCGAAAGCCGACGCTCAGGTGCTGGGTGTCGCCGAAGAGGCACTGATGCCGCGAATAATCGAAGCATTGAAAATCCTGGGACTTAAACGGGCGATGGTGGTTCACAGCAACGGTCTCGACGAAATCAGCACGATGAGTAACACCAAAATTATGCACTTGAAAGACGGCAGCGTCAGTGAAGAAGAAATCGATTCTACACAGTACGGTATCCGAGTTGCCGACTTTAATGAATTGGCCGGCGGCGACGCTCAAACAAACGCCTCCATTGTCCGCGGCATTCTCAGTGGAGACGATACCGGCGCCAAAAAGGACGTCGTCCTGCTGAATGCCGCCGCGGCGATTATAGTTGCCGGAATTGCAACAGATTTTGTCGAGGGCATTGAAAAAGCGGATGAAGCCATCAGCAGCGGAAAAGCAATGGCCTGTCTGGACAAACTGATTGAGATCAGCAATCATGAGGCCAATGCATAAAAATGATAACTGTAAAAATCAAAATCTGCGGCGTTACCAATCTTGAAGACGCTCTGGCGGCAGTGGACATGGGCGCAGACATCATCGGTTTTAACTTTTACCCGAAAAGTCCCCGTTATATCGAGCCGGATAAGGCAGAAGACATGATCAGTAAACTTCCCGCGTTTATCGATACGGCTGGCGTATTTGTCAATGCAGAGCACCAGGATATTCGAAAATTAACAGATCCCGGGCTCTTAAACTGGGTTCAATTTCATGGTGATGAAACACCTGAATTCTGCTCCCAGTTTAATGCATGGAGTCTTCGTACAATAAAAGCTGTCAGGGTTCGTTCCTCAGAAGATATTGAACAGGCGCAGGAATTTCACACTTTTTCATTGCTGCTTGATGCGTTTGATCCCGAACTTTATGGAGGAACAGGAAAAACATTTGACTGGTCCCTGGCCAAAGAGTGGCCCCAGCGGATTTTCCTCGCCGGAGGCATTAACCCCGACAATGTTGTAAAGGCACTAAAGGTTGACGTTTATGGAATCGATGTTTGCAGCGGCATTGAAGCCAAGCCCGGCAAGAAAGACCATGCGAAAATGAAGCTGCTTTTTGATAATATTCACAACTTCACTGGCTTAAAGGTCTACAAATGAAACATAAAGGAAGATACGGAACATTTGGCGGTTTTTATGTCCCCGAGGTGCTGATACCCGCCTTGGAAGATATCGAAGCGGGATTTGAGCAATATTGTAATGACCCAAAATTTGTGGAAGAATTGGATGATTTGTACCGCAATTATGCGGGTCGACCCAGTCCCCTCTATCATGCCAAACGGTTCAGTGAACAAGTCGGATTTCAGGTCTATGTCAAGCGGGAGGATCTGCTTCACGGCGGTGCGCATAAGGTCAATAACGCTCTTGGGCAGGGTTTACTGGCAAAATATATGGGCAAGAAAAAACTGATCGCCGAAACCGGCGCAGGACAGCATGGCCTGGCAACCTCGATGATCGGTGCCCTGTTCGGGATGCAAACAAAAATTTTCATGGGTTCTGTCGATGTGGCACGTCAAAATGTCAATGTGCATAAAATGAAATTATGCGGCGCGGAGGTAATTTCTGTTTCCGGCGGAACCTGTACATTGAAAGATGCCATTAACGATGCACTGCGGTACTGGACGTCTCATATTGATGATACTTTTTATCTGTTCGGCACAGCGGGAGGACCCCACCCGTTCCCGACAATCGTTCGCCACTTCCAGACGCCTATCGGCACCGAATCCAGGCAGCAATGTCTGGACCAACTTGGCCGTCTGCCGGATAAAGTGGTTGCCTGTGTCGGCGGCGGTTCCAATGCAATCGGCATCTTTTCCAGTTTTATCGACGATGTGGATGTTGAGCTAATCGGCGTTGAAGGCGGCGGCAAAGGAATAGAAACCGATGAGCATTGCGCAACACTCGTTAAGGGCTCGGTGGGTGTTCTGCACGGAGCACAGACCTATGTTCTGCAGGACGAAAATGGACAGATCCATGAAACCGAATGCATTTCAGCAGGACTGGACTACCCCGGCGTCGGCCCGGAGCACGCTTATCTCAAAGACAGCGGACGTGCTGAATATACCGCCGTAACAGATGAGCAGGTACTGGACGTCTTTGAATTGTTTACACGCTCGGAAGGGATTTTGCCTGCACTGGAAAGCTCGCACGCATTGGCCTATCTGGTTGCCCAGAAGGGAAAACTGCCGAAAGACACACTTGTAGTCGTCAATCTCTCCGGACGGGGCGACAAGGATGTTTCAATCGTTGAAGAACACAGACCAATGATATAAGGATAACACGATGGGACACTACCAAAACCTTTTCAATCAACTGAATCGAACCGCTTTGGTCCCATTCTTCGTCATCGGCGATCCGGACGAAGAAACCAGTTTTGAACTTGTAAAAACAGCTATTGATTCCGGCGCGGACGTTTTGGAACTCGGAATCCCTTTTTCCGACCCGGTTGCGGACGGCCCGACCATTCAAAAAGCAGACATCCGTGCCATGAAGGCAAAAATGACGCCCGCAAAAGCACTGGCTTTTATCAAGCGTGTCAGCGATTATAAGCCCCTTCCCATCGGCCTGCTGGTTTACTACAACCTTGTTTTCCAATATGGAGTGGAAGCATTTTTGGCAGATTTCAAAGAAGCTGGCGGAACCAGCGTGCTCGTAGCCGATCTGAGCATTGACGATGCGGACGAGATCGCTCCTGCCGCTACTGCGGTTGGATTGGAAACCGTATTTATGGTAACTCCCAATATGACTGATGAACGCATACAAAAGGTGGTGGAAAAGACGACCGGCTTCATCTATACCGTTTCTCTTTTGGGCACAACCGGAGAGCGGACAGGTCTTTCTGATAGGGTCAAGCCCTTAATCAGCCGCCTGAAAGGACTGACACAGCAACCGATCTGCGTCGGATTCGGGATTAGTACAGCCGAACACGCAAAAGAAGTCGCACAAGCCGGTGCGGACGGAGTCATCATAGGCAGTCGGATCGTAAAATTTATTGAGGATAATCTGGACGATACAACCGAGATGAAAAAACAGGTCGGAGAATATATTGACCAGGTTGCAAAAATTATTGCCCGCCTTTAAGCAAAAGACGGGCAATATGAGTATTCTGAATATTTCCTGATAAGCTTCTTAAACCTGAGCCGGTTCTTTCCTGTCTTCTTTGCGAAACGATTCCAGCGGCTCTGGTTCAGCGACCTTACGATAGCCAATCGCCTTAATGACTTCCAATACCTCGGTCCATGTAGGGAACGGACGCTGATTGGCGCGTTTGTATTGGTCAATGGCCATCAGAAAATCGAATTGTTCCTCGTTCATTTCTCCTTCTTCGGCGGCTCGACGTTCGGGACTTCTTCGGTGTCCGGGGCCGCGGCGACGGTCAAAACCGCCCCTGCGTTCGACGAGATTGCGCCTGCGTTCAGTTTCTTTTCGGCGTTCTTCGAATGTCTCGGTCTGTTCTTTTTTCGGTTTTTTATTTTGCTCTGCCATAGTGTTAATTCCTGTTAATGGAGATATGTTCATGTTAAAGATTAGTAGAGGTCATCATCCTCATCCATTTCAAATTCTGAATAGTCCAACCGGCTGCTGTCTTGATCATCGAAAGTCATCTCAAAAAAGTCATCATAGCTCACTCGCTCTGAGATCAATGCGTGTGCCTCGTCAAGCGATTCTTCCGGTACCATGATCGCGATGTCAGAAAAGCCGCTTTCAGCCATGTTGGGCTGGCGTTTGATCCTGATCTTGATCTCGTTGCTTTCAAGCAACTCCTGGTACTGTCGCGCCAGTTCCATATCCTCTGCAAATGCCACTGTCACAAAATCAACAACTGTTTTGCTGCCTGTTTTGCCTTTTCGCTGCATTTTTTTTCTCCGTACTACAAACAATCATTTGCTTTGATTAGCGGTGGTAACATCGACGAATTTAGGGGACAGATTAACGAAAAAGGATTCTGCGGACAGAAAAAGCTTTTCGGGCAGTAAATACGGCATGGAGATTTATCGATTTTGCCGGTTATACGCTCTTTGAGTGCAAAATTTTTAAGTTTTCGGGATTTTTTTATTGCAAAGTTTCTGAATCCTTTACACAATACCTTAAATGCTGTTTAGGTCAAATCGTGGCCGATTTTATTGGAACTATAACTTTTACATGGAGGTGCCAAATGGCAAAGAAGAAAGCAGAAAATAAGAAAACCAGCAAGAAAGAAGTATTGGTTGTTGCCAGCAAGGTGAAAGCATACGTCAAGAGCAAGAAGAAAATGAGCTCGTCTGACGCCATCGCCGCCCTGAATGACCAAGTATATGCATTGCTGGATGCTGCCATCAAAAGAACTGAGGCAAATCGCCGCAGCACAGTAAAGCCCCAGGACCTATAAGTATCTGCTTTGAAGTCCAAAGGTTAGATCTTCTTCGCGGCCATGCCCTATACAGGCATGGCCGTTAGCATTCATACCACTTCAATCACAATAATTAGTACACCAAGACCCCTTTTGTCTTGTTTTTGTATGTCATCATTTTTTTATTTTAAAAAAATTTAATAGACACTTACCACTTCTATTTTTATAATAAACTGCTTTAATGTCTAATGATAATAGCAGGAAAAATGGAATTTGACTGTTCAAATACAGATGCTTTCTTTCAGACCGAGGTGATACAATGAAAGTGTTTATGCTCGGTTGGGAGTTTCCCCCTTTCATAAGCGGCGGATTAGGCACAGCATGTCACGGCCTCACAAAGGCAATGAACGATCTTGGTCTGGAAGTCACTTTCGTGGTTCCTCAGCCCGTGGAGTCTGATCTATCGACTCATGTTAAAATGCTAAGTCCCCTTCAGTGCCAGAATTCCTCTGCAGGCAAAGACAGCACAAGTGAACTGTCGGAATTAAGCAATGTCAAATTCCACTCGATCTCTTCTCCACTGCAGGCCTACACAACACCTCAGTATTATGAGCAGAAAATCGAAGAACTGTTGAGGCAGCGACCCGATCTGTCAGCTCAGCAACAAGGCATTGATCCGGCAGTGGAACAATGGCTCCATGAAACCCAACAGCAGGTCGAACATATCACTAACGAGCACTACGGTAGAGATATGTATTCTGAAATACATCGTTATGCGGCTTCGGCGGTTCGTCTTGCTGTCCGGGAAGATTTTGATGTTATTCATGCACATGACTGGATGACTTATCCCGCCGGGATTGCTGTTGCATCAATTACAGGAAAGCCGCTGGTGGTCCATGTTCATTCAACTGAATTCGATCGAAGCGGCGAACACATCAACCAAATGATCTATGATATCGAGCGTCGCGGAATGCACGCGGCTCAAAAAATCATCGCAGTCAGTTATCTGACCCGGAATATCATCATTACACGTTATGGCGTCCTGGGAGAAAAAGTGGAGGTTGTTTATAACGGAGTCGAGCAAAACGGTGATGGGCGATCATTGAGCTTCAACAAGATTGGCATCCAGAGCGATGAAAAGATCGTCCTGTTCCTGGGCCGCATTACCATGCAGAAAGGCCCCGAATATTTTCTTATGGCCGCACGTAAGGTATTGGAAGAGGTCGACAATGTAAAGTTCGTCATGGCCGGAACCGGTGACATGATGCACCGGATTATTGAAATGGCCGCACAAATGGGCATCGGTCAGAAAGTCCTCTTTACCGGCTTTTTACGCGGAAAGGATGTGGAGAAAATTTATCAAATGGCCGATTTATATGTTATGCCTTCGGTTTCAGAACCGTTCGGGATTGCCCCGTTGGAGGCGTTGAACCACGATGTTCCGGTGCTCATCAGCAAGCAAAGCGGTGTTGCTGAAGTGTTAACGCATGTGTTAAAGGTGGATTTCTGGGATGTCAACGAAATGGCCAATAAAATTATTGCCGTT
>CALETL010000249.1 GCA_937920485.1 uncultured Phycisphaerae bacterium | reverse complement strand
GGTGGTGTCGAAATCTTTGAAGAAGTGGTAGGCCACGGCCATCCGCGGCTTGATGATCGACATCATCTTGCCAAACGCTTCAGGTGCGGTGTGGATCTGCGTGCCCACCGCTAGAGCGCCTTGTGGTGTGAATCCGAACTTGTCAATCATGTCCGGTACGGTGACGAAGCATTCGTGAATCGCCAGATCGGCATCCTTGGCATACTCCTCATACCACTTGTTCGGATAGGTGTCACCTCCAAACACAAACTTGAGACCGTTCCACTCGAGGATAAAACTGACCGGACCGTCCAGAGAGTGAATGGCCGGGATCGACCGAACCGTCACACCGTTTTCCTGATAGATGATCTCATTGACACCTTTGTAGTCAAACTCGGTCACCTCAAAAGGTTGATACCCGCGCGGATCGGTTATCCCTGCACGGCCGTCAAGGTCCCAGGTAAGCGCTTTATACAAGTGATCCAGCGCGTACTTCGTACCCCTCTCCGGTGTATCGCCCTTGGGTCCCCAAACGCGTAGAGGTTTTTGGCGACCGGCCAGTGCTCCGCCGACAAACAACGCATCCAAGTCACCGAAGTGGTCGGTATGCAGGTGGCTCAGGAAGACCTTGTCGAGGTAATTGTAAGGGATCTGCATGGCTGCGATGCGCTCTGCCGATCCGGTCCCGATATCGAACACAAACTTATCGCCGTTGCCCAGTTCGAGCAGCCAGCACGACGCCGCTTGTTTCGGACGCGCTGTGGGCATGCCTGTGCCGCAAGCGACCAACCGCATTTCGTTAGGCCCTAAGTCTTCAGTGTTGGGTGCATAGAAATCCCGTTCCCGCGCCTTGACCGGTGAAATTTTAGATTTTGATTCGGCAGCTGTCAGTGTCTCGCTGCCGTAGTGGGCAAGCATCAATCCCAACAATAATCCGATGCTTACCGCCGCAATGATTGGAAAATTTAGTTTTTTCATTGTTCTTCTCCCTTTCGATTTAATGTCGTTTTCTCTTGTCCTGTTTTCAAGTGATTATTGTCTCTATACGCAGTCCTCAATCATTTGTTTAGCAAAAATTCCAGTGAAAAATGAGATGATAATTCAATTGAACGGCTTTTTTCCCCTTTCATAAATATTTTGTGCAAATCGACGATTTTCGAAAATAACACGCATACTTATTCCTGCAATTACAATACCCCACTAAATTGATATGTCAACACTTTATAAAGAAAAAAAGCGTACCCCTTTCCTCAAGAGGTACGCCTGACAGAAAAAATTATTAGCAGAATATTTACTTCAGTTATTCTAATCCGTGTTTTTTACGGAATTCTTTGAAAGCCTCGTTGTCGACCTCAACCGCCGGCTCCCAGCGACCATCCAGGATAAACTGGCTTTCCTGCCGCGGGAATTTCTTATCCGGAAGCGGCGGCGGGGTTGGACCTGCAACATCCCACGCATCATCGGCACTGACGGCCATGCGCTCACGAATACCATCCCGTGTAATGTTCCAGACCATCATATCCGTTGCCATGGATAGCGGGCCATCATAGGTCTGTCGAACAGCGTTATAGATCGCATATCGAGTTGCTTCTTCATTGAAGAAATGATAGGCCACCGCATGACGGGGCTCCAAAGTACTCATGATCTTTCCAAATGACTGGGCCGAAGTATGGATATCTGTCTGCATCATCATCGCACGCTGGGCAGGTTGACCATAAAACTCCATCAACTGCTCCGGCGTCAGCATACATTCAAAGATAATAAAATCGGAATCCTTGCAGTGTTCCATAAACCACTTGTTCGGGGCCGTATCGCCTCCATAGACAAACTTGTACCCATTCCATTCCAGAATAAAGCTGACCGGACCATCACCGGCATGGATAGCAGGAACCGTACGAATCGTAACCCCGTTTTCTTCATAGATGACTTCGTTGATGCCCTTAAAGTCAAACTCATGAACCTTGATCGAACCGGGGATAGAGTTGATCTTGACTGCGCGGGTCACATAGTCCCAGTTGTAACATCGCATAAAACCGTCAATAGCATATTTTGTGCCCATGTCCTCACGTGAACCATTGGGACCCCACACTTCCAGCGGTCCGGTCCGTCCACCTGTCCAGCCACCTGCCCAGATATTATCCAGATCACCAAAGTGATCCGTATGTAGATGACTCAGGAATATCTTACGCAGAAAATCTGCCGGAATATTAAGTGCCATAACATTACGCATGGACCCGGTTCCAATATCAAACAGAAACTTATCTCCATTCCCTAATTCAACCAGAAAACAAGCCGCTGCTTGTCCTCTTCGTGCCGCAGGCATACCCGTACCACAAGCAACCACGCGCATTTCGTCAGCGCCAAGTTTCTCTGTACCAGGAAAATAAGAATAAGGATTGTCAACCGTTCCCGTCGGATCGCTCATGCTCGCACGGCTGCTGGCTGCACCGCCTTTACCCCCTGCGGCCGCATTAAGTTGGTTACTGCCAAGTCCTGAAATCATTAAGCCGACAACAACACCAACACAGACCGCAATGATAATTGTATAGTTCAGTTTTTTCATTGTTCTATCCCTTCCTGATATAAATTAATTATTAAGGATACTTACGCCGCCCGAGCTCATTTGTTTTAGAAGAAATAGCGGTAACCCACTTCAAGTGTAAACTTCCTGTCAACCGGATCAGGATCAAAAGCCCAACCAGGTTTAACGTACAGAATCCGACCTTCACTCAGGATTTTCCCAAATTCCGGGCCCATCCACAGATCGAACTCATCCGCCTCAAAATCATACACTGGTTGGAACTCTGTCAGTATATAAAGTCCGTCCGTCAGTTCCGGCCCCGGTTTACTCAACGGCTGCATCCAGAACCATCGACCTCGAAATCGCTCATAGTCCTGTCCGGCATCACCCTTGTCGACATCAAAATCAAAAAAGTTCATAAACGCGATAAAGCCCAATCCAAACGGAGGCCCACCGGGCAGGTCTGTGACAATCGTAAAGCCCGGAGACAGAATCGTCGTATCTGAGCCGAGAACATCATCACTGGCCGTCGGCAGCATAACTTCGATCACTGGGAACGCACTCCAGCTCTTGCCTTCTTCTGCATAGTCACCACCCCAGTCGAAATTGTAGAAAAACCGCAGATTTAAGTCACCATAGCCGGATGTATCACCGCTGCGGGAAATATCACTGAATGGAGGCGTAAATCCCCCACCCGGTGGAACCGCTCCGCCAATACCACCTGGAATACCGCCTAATACGCTGCTGTAATCCATATTCCGATAGACAGGAATTTCATACGTAAATGCAAACTTTGGCGTAAATGCATGCATTCCGAACAAAGTAAGATCATTGATCTTCACACCGTTGTCCAGTTCCGTATACCGGTAGTACGGCATGAGTTTACTGCTGAAGTCACGCGGATCAGTACCCGTCTGGTCACCTGTTGAACCGGGACGCTCCTCGACCGCAGCCTCTTCGGCGGCCGTGCCCCCTGCCAGCGACATGCGAAATACATTGTCCACCGACGGGATTGTACTGTCCGCAAATGCAATAACCGACAGCAAACATAAACAGCTGCAAAAAGAAATGAGGTCGAATTGGACATGCCTTTCTTTCATCTTTGTTTCCCTTCAAAAAATGTAAGTGATTAACTAAATCAGCAAAAATACATCCATACTATTCTGTATGTTTCATTTTTCATTGTTTTAAGGACATGTCAATACTTTTTTGTATGTTTTTGAAGTTTTTTGCATTTTCCGACAATGTTCATTATAATATCCTAACAATGACTAAACGAAAGATACATAAGACAAATCGCTTGACGCGCCAGCAGTGGCTGGCCCGCTCGCTGGTAATACTGAGCGAAGGCGGTCCGGGCGAATTGCGCATCGACAATATTACTAAAAAAATGAAAGTGTCAAAGGGCAGCTTTTACTGGCACTTTAAAAACCGTGCTGATTACATCGAAAGCTTAGCGAAATACTGGGACACATGGTCAAATGATGAAGTAATTGAACAGATTCACACAATGGATGAAGATCCGGTGACAATAATGAAAATCCTCATCAAAACTGTGATAGGGGAAAATCTCAGCGCTTATGACGCAGCCGTACAGATGCTGATGCACAAAGAACCCCAAATCGCCCCGATTGTCACAAAAGGATTTATGAAACGTCTTGAGTGTCTCGGAGGGCTGTTCAGACAGATGGGCTTTAAGGGCCGGCAACTTGAATCCAAGAAACAACTCTTTGTCGGTTATTTTATCCTCGACGGAATCATGATCGATCAGGAATCCAAAAAGAAACGCCTGGAAAAAGCCTTAAACATGCTCGACATCTTGACGATTCAGTAGCAGCCATATGCAATTTAGTTAAGAGTATGTGGTTTTAAAACGAAGACTATTCTGCTGTCCCGGATTTGTTGCTAACTAAAAAAGAACCGGACAGGAATTGACTCACCTGCCCGGTTCGAATATTAACTTCAAAAACTGATTGTCATTTATTTAATACCACACTCTTTTTTGATTGCTGCGATTTATATTTTTTTAAAAAAGTCAATTAATATATGGACAAAAAAAATCGTGAATTACTCATAAAACAGGAGGAAAGAGTTGCAGTTTCTATCGAGATAACTATAATTATGACCTGATTTGACATGTATTTTTATTGAAAAGGAGTGTTCCGTTGGTTCGGGAGATATCACA
>CALETL010000248.1 GCA_937920485.1 uncultured Phycisphaerae bacterium | reverse complement strand
CCGCGCCGGCACCCGACGGAGGGGACTCCGGATCCGTGACTCGCTGGACGACGTGCATCACAGCCGAATCTTGTCGAACACGTTTTGCAGCATAAAGCTTGTACCAGATAACGCTGGCGACCAGAAATGCACTACTGACGATTAACGGAATCTTACCCATTTCGATTATCAGAAAGACATAGAAAATAATGGTTGCTGCGGGCAGATACGGGTAAAAGGGGACCTTGAATTTGGGACGATAGGTCTGGATTTTGCTTTGACGCATCAGAATCACACTGACGTTATCCATCAGAAACATCAGCAGCAGCAATGCCGAGGCGGTTTTGACCAGCGTTTTCACTTCAAGAAAAACAATGGAGCCGATCATAAAGAGACAGGTTATCAGGATGCTGTTTATCGGTGTTTTAAAACGTTTGCTGACTTTTGCGAGTGTGTCCGGCAGCAGGTGATCGCGGCTCATCGCCATCGGGCTGCGCGATGCGGCCAGAATACCGCCGTTGGCCGTGGTGACAAAGGCCGCCAAGGCCGCCAGTGTGAGCAGCACGATGCCCGTTGTTCCCATGAATACACCCGCGGCCGTAGAGATCGGGGCGTCCGAAGCGCTCAGCACGTCGCTGTCCAACACGCCAACGGTGATAAAGACGACGGCTGCATAAAAGAATGAAACCACCGCCCAGGCCAGCAGCATTCCCATCGGTAGTTGTCTTCCGGGATGGCGAATCTCTTCGGCGATAGCGGTTACTTTTGTCAGGCCGCCAAAGCTGACAAAGACCGCACCGGTTAACGACAAAATTGTGAGTTTTCCAAGTGGCGCTTCAGGCGGAATGAACGGTTCAAAACGTGTGGCTCCGACACTGGAAATGCCCATTATGATAAATGCCCCAAGCACAATAACCATATACAGCACCAGTAGATTTTGAAATCGTGCGGTGCTTTTGACGCTAATCCAGTTCATAGTGCCGAAGAAAATACAGCACACGACGGCGATAGCTTTCAAGTGCCATTCACTCAATTCATAATCAAATGCGTACTGGCAGAACATGCGGCAAAACAGGGCAATACCCATAATTGCGAACGCGCTTTTCAAGGCCAGCGAAAACCAATCCGACAATCCGCAAAATAATCCCCATAGCCCTCCGACACTGCGCTTGACATAGAAATAAGTACCGCCGGAACGGGGCATGGCAGTGACCAGTTCGGCCTTGGCGAACAGACTGGGCAAAATCAGCAGGGATGCCAGCATATAGGATGCAATAATGGATGGTCCGCCTGTTCGGTAAACAATGGCCGGCAGCACGAACAAACCCGAGCTGATCATTGCTCCGGCGGCGATGGAGAACACATCCCAAAGCCCCAGTGTCCTGGATAGCTGATGCCCTTTGTCCATAACGATCTCTCCTTAGATGACGTTCGTTAGCGGTTTTCGGTGAATAAAAGTATAGATCAAGTGTCAGGAAAAGTAAACATGGATTTTCTCAATCCAAAACATCCTTGCCAGCGGTGGCGGTTGGCGGTAGGATACTGTTGCTTATTGAACCGACGGAGATACTCAATGCGAATTATAGAAGATCATCAGGCGATTGGCGGCTTGCCCAAGGGAATGGTTCTGACCATTGGCAACTTTGACGGTGTTCATCGCGGCCATCAGGCCATCATTACAAATGCTCGACAAATTGCCCGGGACAATCAAACACAGGTTGCAGTGATGACCTTCGATCCGCATCCGGCGGTCCTGCTGAATCCCGAACGGGCTCCGGGTATTCTCACGCCGCTTAAAATGAAATCGCTACTGCTTGAGTCTTTCAGTGTTGATGTGCTGATTGTTATCAAGGACAGTTTGAAACTGCTCAATCTGTCGCCGGAAGCTTTTGTGGATCAATTCCTGATGGAAAATCTTGCCCCGTCTGTGATGGTGGAAGGACCGGATTTTAATTTCGGTTACGGCCGCAGCGGCGATGTTAACACACTGCGCGAGTTTGGCAAAAGCCGAAACTTTGATGTGGTCGAAGTGCCGTTTGTTGATGTTGTCGTTAAGGGTGAAGATACCCCGAGCAAATGTTCCAGCAGCGCCATCCGCAGTTTGCTTCAAGAAGGCAGTCCGCGCCAGGCGGCACAGATTCTGGGCCGTCCGTTTCGCTTGGTCGGCAAAACCATTCCCGGCAGGGGTGTTGGGGGCCGGATCGGTTTTCCCACGGCCAACATTGAACCCATTGGGCAGGTTATCCCCGCCGAAGGGGTCTATGCCGGTTATGTTGTCATAGGCGACTGTCTGGAAGATGTTGTTTTCGGCGGGCTCCGACGACTCGCGGCGATCAGCATCGGACGGGCCAAGACGTTCGTCGGCGATCATCCGCTCTTGCTGGAGGCGCATCTGCTGGGAGATAAGGTCGAGGATTTGAGCGGTAAATGGCTTGGCATGGATTTCATGCGGTTCGTTCGTCATCAGCAGCGATTTGAATCAAAAGAATGCCTGCAAAAACAGATCAAAAAAGACTGCGACAAGGTATTGAACTATC
>CALETL010000247.1 GCA_937920485.1 uncultured Phycisphaerae bacterium | reverse complement strand
ATCGATGAATTTGGTATACTATTAACACTGAATTTAGGAGATTGTACTCATGAAAAAGCGTTTTGGTGGCCCACAGATCGTGGCCAAACTCAGACAGGCCGATGTTCTCATCGGGCAAGGTAAGACGGTTCCGGAGGTATGCAAAGAGCTGGAGATCAGTCAGCAGACCTATTATCGCTGGCGTCAAAAGTATGGTGGCATGAGCCCTGACATGGTCAAGCAACTGCGGGCGGTTCAAAAAGAAAATGCTCAGTTGCGGAAGTTGGTTGCCGATCAGGCATTGGACATCTCGATTTTGAAAGTAGCGGCCGAGGGAAACTTTTAGTCCCGGCCCGGCGACGCAGGGTTGTTGACCAGGCTCGCCGCGAGTTGGGACTCTCTGAACGGAAGGCTTGCCATGTTTTAGGGCAGGCCCGCAGTACGCAGCGGTATCAGCCAACATTGTCGGATAAGGATAAGCCGGTGATCAAGGATCTGCTGGAGTTACATTTGAAGCATCCTCGTTATGGCTATCGCAGGATTACGATCAAGCTGCGGGAGCGTAACTGGCTGATTAACTTCAAGCGGGTGTACCGTCTTTGGTGTCAGGAAGGCTTAAAAGTGCCTCGAAAGCAGCACAAGAAGCGGCGTGGTGAGGGCGGCAGTGACAATGCCTGTCATCGCAAACGACCGGAGCATATGAATCATGTGTGGAGTTATGACTTTGTAACCGAACGCCTGGAAGATGGCAAAAGAGTCAAATTGCTGGTTGTGATTGATGAGTTTACGCGTGAGTGTTTAGCTCTGGATGCGGGCAAACATTTCAAGGGCGATGATGTGGTGGAAGTGCTTCGGTATTTATTTGCGGTTCGCGGCTGTCCCGAGCATATCCGCAGTGATAACGGGCCTGAGTTCGTCTCGCAAGCGGTTCAGAAGTGGCTTGAAGTGTCAGGCGTCGATACACTGTATGTTGCCCCGGGCAGTCCTTGGGAAAACGGATATGTCGAATCATTCAACAGTAAGCTGAGAGACGAGTTATTGAATCGAGAATTGTTTTTACATATTGACGAACTAAGATATGTTGCGGATCGCTGGCGGATGGATTATAATCATTACCGGCCGCACAGCAGCCTGAATTATATGGCTCCGGCGGCGTTCGCGACGCAGTGTCTTGAGCAAGGCTCCGCTACGCTCCGCCTTCCTCAAGACAGGGAGAATATGTGTGATATACTCTCATAACAACTGGTACATAAAACAGGGGCAGACCAGTTGTAGTTTAGTTGTAGGCTACGACTGGGTGTAATAGTGATATATTGGCCAAAAACTTTCCGATAAACTATGAGACTCTTAATATTTTCAAGATTGAATTAGCCCAAATATTCCTGTAAAATCAGTTCTCAATCGCAATCAATGACGTTTATATAAGTCTTAGGAATTAAATAACTACGAATATAGAGTAGGGCAAGTACAATACTGTGACTGGCGGCTTAATGATAGAGCGAATTCAGCCGATTTTGGCAATAAATCGTCTGAACACAGCATTTGCTACCTGAGAAACTTATTGTTGAAAGTGATAACAGTGATGTTCCGTAATGATTGCCGGTCGATTAATTTTGCAATGAAGATTCTGGTCACCGGGGCCATTTGTCTGTCGGCTGCCAATGCATTGGGGGCCGGTTCAAGGATCATTCATCCTTACGAAAAGGCCGACAGATACCTGCCACACAATAAAATCGACACGATTATCATGGGCGCATTTCAGAAAAAGAAGGCCGAGCCGGCGAATTTATGTTCTGACGCGGTTTTTATTCGACGGGTGTATCTGGATGTGACCGGAACGCTGCCGCAAGTTGAGGATGTCAGGAAGTTTATCGAGAATCCGCGTTCGGATAAGCGTACCACGCTGATCAATACACTCTTGAAACAGAAAGAATTTTCCGAGTATTGGTCGCTGAAATGGTGCGACCTGCTGCGGGTTAAGGCGGAGTTTCCGATTAACCTGTGGCCCAATGCCGTGCAGGCCTATCACCGATGGATTCAGGATGCGATTGCGTACAATATGCCGTACGATCAGTTTGCTTGCGAGTTGCTCACTTCCAGCGGCAGCAATTTCCGCGTGCCGCAGGTCAATTTCTACCGGGCGATCCAGGGCCAGGAACCAACCTCAGTTGCAAGTGCCGCGGCGTTGACATTCATGGGCACTCGTTTTGAAAACTGGCCTAAAACCAAACAGGACGGAATGGCAGCGTTTTTCTCTCAAGTTGCCTATAAGGGCACCGCTGAGTGGAAAGAGGAGATCGTTTATCTTAACCCCGTTCCGGTGGATTCATTGAAAGCTGTTTTCCCCGACGGGACCGCCGCAAAGATTAAATCGGGACAGGATCCGCGCGAGGTCTTCGCCGAGTGGCTGACGGCCCCTGAGAATCCGTGGTTTGCCCGTAATATCGTCAATCGTATTTGGTCCTGGCTGTTGGGACGGGGCATTATCCACGAACCCGACGACATCCGGCCGGACAACCCGGTGGTCTATCCGGAGCTGTTGGCCTATCTGGAAAAGGAACTGATTAAATCTGAATACGACCTCCTGCATATTTATCGCCTCATCCTGAACTCCCGAACCTACCAGCAGTCTTCGATTCCGCACCCCGGTACCGCCGATGCGGAAAAGCTGTTCGCTTGTTACCCGGTGCGTCAGCTTGAAGCGGAAGTTTTAATTGATGCCTTATGTCAGATTTCCGGAACGAGGGAAACTTATTCCAGTCCGATCCCTGAACCGTTTACGTTTATTCCGCCCGAGCACCGGACGATCAGTCTGGCCGACGGCAGCATCACCAGTCAGTTTCTTGAAATGTTTGGGCGTCCTTCACGTGACACGGGGCTTGAATCGGAGCGAAACGTCCAGCCGACAGAAACCCAGCGGCGGCACATGTTGAACTCGACGCATATTCAAAACAAGATCGAGCGCGGTTGGCGATTAAGAAATCTTACCCGAAGAACCAAAGGGAACCGCAAGAAGTTGGCCGATTCGCTCTATCTGACGATTCTGTCCCGCTATCCGACGGAATCTGAGCGACAGGCAATCGAAGATTATTTTAAGACTAAAGGCATTAAAGCCAACCAGGCCTCGATCGATCTGGCTTGGGCGCTGATCAACTCAAAGGAATTTCTGTACAGGCATTAATCGGCTGGAGATATTTTCCGGCAAAAAAGGGGAAGGCAGCCCTATGAAAAAGAACAATAAAACAAATATCATAACACGGCGGGATGCATTAAAGCTGGGTTTGGCCGGAGCGGCGGGTATCAGTGTGCTGGATCCAATCAAGCTTTATGCCAAACCAAAGCCGCCTGTCGCGCGGGCCAAATCGGTCATTCAGATCTGGATGTGGGGCGGCCCATCTCATTTAGACACGTTTGACCCGAAGCCGGAAGCGGGAAAAGATTATTGCGGCCCTCTCGACAAGCCGATTGCGACCAATGTCGACGGCGTTCGCATTTGCCAGTTGCTTCCGAATCTGGCAAAGCAGGCGGATAAATATTCGATCATTCGCAGCATGACCCATGGCGTCAACAGCCACGAAACCGCTTCTTACCGTGTGCAGACCGGTCACGAACCGGGGCGATTGGTCTATCCAAGCGTCGGCGCGGTTGTGTCGCTTTTCAAAGGATACAAGCAGGGCTATAAAGGCATTGTCCCGCCGTATATTGTGATGACCAAACCGCAGGGCCGATTTTCCGAGGCCGGTTTTCTGGGGCCGCTTTATAAGCCGTTCTCGACCGGCGGCGACCCCAACCGCGATCCTTTTGCCGTCGAGGGTATCGTTGCAAAAGGCATTTCAGATAAACGGCAGCAGAGCCGGCGCGAGTTGTTGGGTGCACTGGATACACTGGGCAAGTCGATGGCTGGGAATACCCATTTTAAGCAATTCGATACATGCCAGGACGATGCATATAAAATGATGCTGGGCGATGCCAAAAAACTATTCGATCTTTCAACTGAGAAAGACGCGATGCGCCAGCGATACGGCCGGAATACGTTTGGACAATCCTGCCTGATGGCACGGCGATTGGTTGAACACGGCGTGCCCTATACCACCATCAATTACAAGGGGTGGGACACCCACAAGCAGCACTTTGAGATCATGAACCGTAAACTGCCCGAAATGGATCGGGGCATGGCAACGCTGTTGCAGGATTTGTCTGATCGCGGCCTGCTTGACAGTACGATTATCTGGTGGGGCGGCGAATTTGGCCGAGGTCCCAAAGTTCAATGGGATTCACCCTGGAACGGCGGCCGGTCGCATTATGGAAAATGCTTTAACAGCGTTGTTGCTGGCGGTGGGTTTAAGGGCGGACAGGTCGTTGGCTCTTCGAACAATAATGGAACCGAGGTAAAAGACCGTCCGGTCTATCCACAGGATTTGATCGCCAGCATGTATACCTTACTGGGGATCAACCCGGATGGCCCGTTGCCCAATCCGAAAAATCTGGACCTCAGGGTAATGCCCTCAGAGGGTGGTGCGGGGCGTCTGACGGAAATAATGTAATCCGAGGAGTTGATTGATGCTGTATGTTCGCAAACTTATACTAATCAGTACGATTTGTCTCTGTGCCGCCGGAGCGACGGGAGCATTGGATTCCAATAAGCCCAATGTCGGCTACCTGTACCCGGCGGGTGGCCAACAGGGCACCACCATTCAGGTTAGGGTGGGAGGACAGTTTCTAAGAGGAGCCAACAAAATTTCCATTTCCGGCAAGGGTGTCACTGCTAAAGTGATTAAGAATTTTCGACTAGTACGGAATCTCAACAACGACCAGCGACGCGAACTTCAAAAAAAACTCAGAGAAGCACGGGATCAGCGGCTTGCAGAACTGACCCCAAAAGAACGTGCCTCCCTTTATCCCAATGGAAAACTTCCGAAAAAAAAGGATAAGGTCCCGGACAAAAAAACCGACGAAGCAAAACCCGAAGACAAGAAAGAAAATCAGCAAGCCAAACTTCCAGATCATCCGATGCTGAATAATCTGGAGGACAAAAGTCTTCCCGAACTCATGCAGATTGCATATGAACTGTTATTCCCTCGGAACAAACTGCAAATTAACCGGCAGCTTAGAGAGGCAGTCATGATCGAAATTACGATTGCCCCTGACGCCAAACCGGGATTTCGCGAACTGCGACTACTGGCCCGCAACGGCCTCACGAATCCGGTCGTCTTCCAGGTGGGTCTGTCGCCTGAATCCTATGAAGCCGAGCCCAATGATGAAAGCGCCGCGTTTTTTGCGAACAATTTTTTCAAATCACTGAATGTCGCCAAGGCAAAAGAATTCATCAGACCCGAACCGCTCGAATTACCCGTCATCCTGAACGGCCAGATCATGCCCGGCGATGTTGACCGTTTTCGTTTTCGTGCCAAGACAGGACAACAGCTCGTTATTGAAACGCATGCTCGAAGCTTGATCCCTTATCTCGCCGATGCTGTACCGGGATGGTTTCAGGCAACCGTAACTCTCTATAGTGCCGCCGGGAAGGAAATCGCTTTCGCGGATGATTATCGGTTTAACCCGGATCCGGTTCTTTTTTATAAAATCCCCAGGGACGGCCTGTACGATTTAGAGATCCGGGATTCCATCTACCGAGGGCGGGAGGATTTTGTCTATCGGATCGCTGTTGGTGAGCACCCTTTTATCACACAGATGCATCCTCTGGGGGGCAAACAAGGCATCAAGACAACCGCTAAGATCGACGGCTGGAACCTCCCGGGAAAACAATTGCAGCTGGACACTCAGCCGGGATCGGATACGATTCGTCGAACCTCATATTATGACAAGAAGAAGGTTTCAAATTTTGTTCCATACGCCGTCAATACACTGCCTGAATCCAATGAGGCAGAGTCCAATGATACCATTAAAAACGCCCAGAAGATCGACCTGCCAAACATCATCAACGGTCAAATTCAAAAGCCCGGCGACATCGATGTATTTCGGATTTCCGGGAAAGCTGGTGATAAAATCGCCGCCGAAGTCTATGCACGACGCTTAAATTCTCCGCTGGACTCATTGCTGCGATTGACCGATGCATCGGGCACTGTGCTGCAATGGAACGATGACCACATCGAAAAGGATAAGCATCTGCACAAGGATATTCTTGGATTGCAGACCCATCACGCGGATGCATATCTGATCGCCGAACTGCCAAAGGACGGAACCTATTATGTACATCTGGCCGATTCGCAGCATCATGGCAGCCAAGCGCATAGTTACCGCCTTCGTCTGGCCCGGTCCGATGGCGATTTTTCACTCCGTGTTACACCGTCCGGCCTGACGATTCCGGCCGGAGGGATTATTCCGGTTGAGGTTTTCGCGCTGCGAAAAGATGGCTATGAAGGCCCGATTGAAGTGGTCTTAAAAAAACCTGATAAGGGATTTCGTATCAGCGGCGGTACCATTCCCGCCGGACACGGAAAGATTCTCATGACGCTCAGTGCACCGAATAAAATAAAGCCCGGACGGGTTGATTTGAAACTGGAAGGTCACGCCAAAATTGGAGACAAACTGGTGAAACGGCCAGCCGTTCCCGCTGATGATACAATGCAGGCCTTTCTCTTTCGCCATCTGGTTCCGGCACAGAAATTATCTGCCTTCGTCCAAAAATCTCGATGGCGTATGCCCCCCGTTGAATTGGTTGGCAACAGTCCTGTTAAAATCCCCGCCGGCGGGTCAGTTCAAGTACGCCTTAAGACGAAACCCCGTCCGTTCCTGAAAGAGATTGACCTGGTACCCTATAAACCACCTGCCGGAATTATTCTCCAGGATGTGACCGTTGTGCCGGAGGGTTTGTCGTTCGTATTGAAAGCAGATAAGGATATAGCCCAAAGTAACATTTCGGATAACCTGATCATTCAGATATTCAGAGAATATACACCAAAGCCAAAGGAGGGAAAACCCGCACCCAAAAAGCGGCGTGATTCAATGGGTATTATCCCTGCGATTCCGATTCAAATTATTCACAAACTGCAACAGGACACAAAATAAGAACACCAGTAGTTGTCAAGCGACCGCGACGGGTTCAAACAAAACAGTAACCGTTGAATTTGAATTAAGCCCTGAACCGCCGACACAAGCATTTTTTATATAACGAGAAGGAGAGCAACGGATACACTATCCGTTGCTCAAGTAATTCAATATTTTTGGATAGCATGGTTTAGTACAACTCAATTCTTGAAACGGCGACATCGGCCTCAAATTCACGCCAGGCACCGACGATTCCTATTCGCCATATCTGGGAGATGTTGATGGTTTCATCTACATTTTTGCCCCTGAAACTGTCGAATGGGATCTCAATGAGTTGCCACTTATCTGGAGCTCTAAAGGAAGTCTCATAGTATTGAGCGTGACCCGGTGTCTGATTTGTTTTGAGGTGGACATAATAGTCTTCACCATTTCCTCGCACTACCATCCTAAGGCCCTTATACGCGCTGGCATTTAAGGGTTGCTGCCCATTGCTGGTTCCCAGCGAGATCATAACAAAACCGCCATTGTTTTCAAGGGAGACCCGGCCTTTCAGGCGGATGCAGCGTTTTTCGTGCAAAACTTCAAAATTGTGACTTCCGGTGGAGATACCACCCATAACCTGGTCAGTAAATCCCCGCCAAGTTGTACTAAGGGCGGAAAGGCCGTTGTCTTTGGTGAAATCATCAATCAGCAGTGTTTGTTTTGACTTAGGTTTGAAACGGCCGTTGTCTGCAAGACTAAGACATACGAGTTCCTCATCATTTCGTACGTAAACGTTCTTATATGCAAACGCAGGATGAGACCAGCACACACCGCCTCGCTGGGCAAGTTCATCACCGGTCGGATTAATAATCTTAGTACGGCTGATCTCATGGTATCCATCCGAGAGCAGTTTGCTGATAATCAGTTCCCCTGCTTCATTGAACATCCATGTTTTATCATTATGCTGGACCATGTAAATATTTGCCCACCGATTGTGTTTAACGGCTTCATGGTTCTCCCAGACTCGGTTTCCGGTTAGCAGCTCAAGACACCGAAACTCACCGTAACTGTCAACGCCATAGATGTAATCATCAAGAACGACCGGAGTCGAGATGCAGCAATGCAGGCTGTCCGTGTTTTTTTCATTCTCGCCTTTTCGCTGCCAGACAACATCAACGCCCATTTCCTGATCTTTAAGTTTCAGCAGTAATGAACCATCAAAGAAGCTGGAAACGAAGATATAGTTCTTATAAAGCACAGGGGTGACAATTCCCATTTCCGCTGAAAAG
>CALETL010000246.1 GCA_937920485.1 uncultured Phycisphaerae bacterium | reverse complement strand
TCACTCATTATTGATGGCGTGATTGGCGGCGTTGGCGGGGTGGTTATCTTTTTGCCGAATATTCTGCTATTGTTTTTGGGGATTGCATTTCTGGAAGACACCGGCTATATTGCGCGGGCCGCGTTTGTAATGGATCGCATTATGCATAAAATCGGCCTGCACGGCAAAAGTTTTATCCCGATGCTGATCGGGTTTGGGTGTTCGATACCGGCGATCATGGCCACGCGCATTTTGGAGAACCGCCGCAACCGTTTGGCGACCATGCTGGTGATTCCGCTGATGAGTTGCGGGGCACGGATCGCAATTTATACCCTGTTTGTTGCGGCGTTTTTCCCGTCGCATCTGAAAGCTCCAATGATGTCCCTGATCTATTTTATCGGGATAGTGCTGGCAATCGCATGCATTCAGATTTTACGCAAGACACTCCTGAAAGGCGAAACGATACCGTTTGTGATGGAACTGCCGCCGTACCGGATGCCGACGCTGAAAGGGCTGACGATTCATATGTGGGATCGGGCGTGGATGTATGTGAAAAAAGCCGGGACGGTGATTTTGATGATATCCATTATCATGTGGGCGGCAGTCAGTTTTCCGAAACCGTCGGCTGATGAACTTGCTGGGTTGGATGCGTCGCAGCAGCGAAGCGTGGCTCTGCAAAAATCGGTATCCGGCCAAATCGGCAGGGCGATTGAACCGGTGTTGAAACCGCTGGGGTTTGACTGGAAGATCGGGACAGCTCTGATCGGGGCTTCGGTGGCTAAAGAAGTGTTTGTTTCACAGCTTTCAATTATTTACTCGCTGGGCGATAGCGAAGATAGCGTGGAGGCACTGCAGGAGCATCTTCAGCAGGACTATACGCCCTTACAGGGGTTCTGCGTGATGCTGTTTTGTTTGATCACTGCGCCGTGTATTGCGACGGTGGTGATTACACGGAAGGAATCCGGTGCGTGGAAATGGGCGGCGCTGCAATACTTCGGCCTGACCGTACTGGCTTATATCATTACGCTGGCAGTTTATCAGACAGGGCGATTGTTTTTGGCATAACATTTAGGGATTGTAATATCGCGGGTCAAAATCCATCCATGCCTGTGAGAATACCGAGAAGTCACTCAAGTCAATGGTGTCGTTATCATAGAGGTCATATAGATAGCAGGGCACCGGATATTCGCATCCTGTATTTAGCCAGTATTGAGTCAATTTAATCAGGTCCAGATCATTGACCGCATAATCGATATTAAAGTCAGCTTCAAGCGGCGGCAAGAGTTCAAATGCTAAGGCGTAATTAGAAGATTCACTGTCGAATGGATTAACGACTTTGATTCGGTAATCCCCTGTTTTTGTCAGCAGCAGGTCAAACTTTTCAAGGTTATCAATATCTGAGAATTTAGGTGTTATGGGATTGTTATAATCATCCTGGTAGTAAATCTCAAGGTCAAGGTCAGCAAGAAAAGCTTCTAATTCGTCATATTCAATAATGTCATATCCTGGATCCTCAGGATCGCTCTGGTCATTCCATACAACCCGACGATTCCATGTGAGGGTGACGACAAGGCGTTCGTTTTTAAAACCTTTGATCAGGTAGCTGTTCTCCTGGTCGGGTGCTATGGAGTCATAAGCCCATCCTTTAGACTGAGTTATTGTAATACCCGGGTTGCTCAAAATATCATAGGCACGTAAGGCATCGATTCTGCCATAGCCGCGATCTTCGTTCCATACCCAGGAAAGGTCATTGGGGTCAGTTGCGTTGACTGTGGGATTTCCTCCTTCGTCGAGAATATTCGGGAATGCTGAGTTGACAATGACGGCCTTGATGACTTCATTTTGATTGTCATTGGGTTCGGTATTATTGGGATCTTCGGCGTAACTTAACAATACCGCTGCGACACCGCCGGTATGTGGAACAGCAAAACTGGTTTGTCCACTGTCGGTTCCAACTGTCGTCCATGAGGGAGTTCCTGTTGTAGGAACGGTTTGGTCTTTTGACGGGGCAACGATGTCCGGTTTTTTTCTTTCGTCTCGAGTTGGCCCGGGATTACTCTCGGAACCGACTTTGTCATATAAGTCTGTTGAGGTGCCAATGAGGCCGCCTGTGGTAATGCCATTATAAGCGTCGCCGAAAATTGAAACTTCTGCATCGCCGTTACCCGCTGCGTTAGCAAACAGGGCATTATACTCGTATGCATAATAATCATATAGCATTGAAAATTGTGAGTTGCCATTAGGAAGAAGTATCCCTTCAATGGTGTTCAATTCAACACCGGTTACGACTACTTGACAACCAGGATCGGGAGCGGCAACCAAAGTGTCCAAGGCAGAATTTATGATCGAAAAGAGTTCTGACAGGGTAGTTGGTCCCGGGCTGATTTTAGCACTATGAACAATCGCGTCAGGGGCAATCCCAATCTGATTAGGATGACTTGATGAACCTCCTGAAACTAAAATACCAGCCATGTTGGTGTCATGGGCGATCCGTGTTAATCCAGCACCTGAAAAATCATATACAATAACAGAATCAGGAGCGTCTTGTCTTTGAAATGCTTCGTGTGTTTCTAACGCGTTTCCTTGTGATAAAAGTGCGATGTCGACGTCCTGCCCTTTAATATTTGGGTCGGGGATGGCCTGCACATTGGAACCGTTGGGACCGGTTGATTCAGATAATCCAAGTGCAACAGTCGAGATTAGTGCGCAGAAAAACATCACAAGTGTAGATACACTCTGACGTTTTTCTTGTGCGAAAAGAAAATGCCTTACCATCACCATCCCTATGAAAGATTATATTTGAATAATTATAGCAAAATGCTTGTTTTTATACAAGGAAATTGATGCAAGCGGTTTCTTGGTAAGGGCTTACAATGTTAAAGCGAATTCGGTTTGTTGGGAGCGGGGCCGTTGTTAATGATTTCAAAAGCCATGCCGTAATCACGGTTTTCGGCAAGTGTGGGGTTTTTCAGGGCAATTGTGTAGAGGCCATCTTCTTTCAGGAACAGATCTGTTTTGATCAGATTGTTTC
>CALETL010000245.1 GCA_937920485.1 uncultured Phycisphaerae bacterium | reverse complement strand
TTGACAAGAGATTTATAAGGCCCGTTTGCGAAAGCAAGCGGGCCTTTCCTTTTTTTCAATTATGTATTATGTCTTTGACTTATCCCCTGTTATGTGTTCTGATGCGTTCAAATCAGAAAAAACCTTTAGTTGAGGAGTGTATCATGGCAAAAGCAAAAGCCGGCGACACCGTCAAGGTTCATTACACCGGAAAACTGAATAGCGGAGATGTGTTTGACAGTTCTGTTGATGCTGATCCGTTGCAGTTCACGATCGGCCAGAAACAAATGATCCCCGCGTTTGAAGAAGCGATGATCGATATGGAACTCGGCGATAAAAAGACAATCGATATCTCCGCCGACGGTGCTTATGGCCAGCGGCGGGATGATTTGACACAAACCGTCGAGCGAAGCTTGCTTCCCGCTGAGATCGAACTGAAAGTTGGCTTGCGGTTGACAGCACAGGATCCGGAAGGCCAGCCGTTTTCAGTAACAATTGCGTCATTTGATGAAGAGAGTGTGACGCTGGATGGAAATCATCCCCTGGCAGGCGAGGACCTGACATTCGATGTCGAATTGGTGGAGATTGTATAGCAGGCATATTCCGAAACGACACAATATTCACAGGCCCGTCTGCGAAAGCGAGCGGGCCTTTTCTTTTACACTGTATATTTTCTAAAACATCAAGTATAATTATTCAGATGTTTCATAATATGCCACAATCAGTTCAGGATCGGATGCGGTTTCTTGAGGAGATCGACACACGGGATCGAGCCGATGGCACTGCTCGAATGGCGCGGCTTCGGCAGATTCCTCCGGAGACGGGGAAGTTTATTGCGATGCTGGCTGCCAGTACGCCGTCCGGAGAATATATCGAGATCGGTACCAGTGCGGGCTATTCAACTTTATGGTTGGCCCTTGCCTGCCGAATGCTGCAACGAAAAATCAAAACATTTGAGATTCTCGCTAAAAAGGCCGTGTTGGCTCAAGAGACGTTTCGAATGGCCGGGATCGAAGATGTAGTTGATTTTGTTCATGGTGATGCACTGGAATACCTTCCAGAATGCAAAAATATTTCCTTTTGTTTTCTGGATACGGAAAAGGAGCTGTATACGGACTGCTATGAAGCCGTTATCCCCAATATGATCCCCGGCGGGATTTTAGTTGCGGACAATGCAATTAACCATGAGGCAACCCTGCGGCCCATGTTGGACCGAGCTCTGGAAGATTTCCGTGTGGATGCAATGATCGTGCCGATTGGCAAGGGTGAGTTGGTTTGCCGAAAGGTAGGGGATAGAGCTCGATAGACGTAAAAGGCGCATAAAAAAGAGGGGTCCGATGGGAGGAAGACTCTTCATCTTCTCGGCCTACACGCCTCTGAACTTCTCAGTTCTTGGGGTGGGAGCGGATCCCTTTACAACATCACTTCCCGAAAAGTTTTCTGACGTTTTCGAAATCCACCTAATGGTGAATCGGCAGAACGTTTTCCTCTACCGTAATGATGATCAAGTAGTTATACGAGACAGAGAACTGTGGTGTTTTAAATAAAATGAAAAAAAGCTCAAAAATTTTCGATTTTTTCGGCCAGGGCGTCCAAGAGCTTGGCTTCTTCGACGACAGCGATTTTTCGACCATTTTTATAGATGTAACCTTTTCCGGCGCCGGCACATACAGCGATATCGGCATCAGCGGCTTCGCCAGGGCCATTGACCACGCAGCCCATCACGGCGACGCGAACTTGCTTGGTCATACCTTCCAGCCGTTTTCGCACTTTTTTCGCCAACGCAACCACGTTGACCTGGCATCGCCCGCAGGTGGGACAAACGATTAGTTCCGGCCCCGTGTGCGTATCCAGACCCAGCGATCGCAAAATCTGTCTGCCGATGACGATTTCTTTGACCGGATCGCCTGCGACACTGACACGGATGGTGTCACCGATGCCTTCGGCCAGCAGCGTACCGATGGCAATGGACGATGGAATCAATGCATCTTCCGGCAGGCCTGCATGGGTCAGCCCGATATGGATCGGGTACTCAAAGTTCTCAGCGATGGCTCGGTTGACCTCAATCGTGCGGGTCGTGTTGGCGCTTTTTGCACTGAGGACGAGGTTATCAAAGCCGGCCTTTTCAAACAACCGCACATACGATTTCAGTTCTTTGAGCATTAGGGTGGTGCGCTTGGCCACCGGTACGTCTGCTTTTAAATCACGGATGCTGGCCTCGTTAACACCCACACGAATGGCGATTTTGTGAAGCTTGGCACAATCGATGATCCGGCGGATGTCTTTTTTGTCTTTGACATTGCCGGGGTTGAGACGAATCTTGGCCGCTCCGGCTTCAATGGCCTCAATTGCGCGGGCGGCCGAAAAATGCACGTCCGCCACAACCGGCATAGGTGATTTTGCGACGATCTTTGCGAATGCCTCAGTATCGGCCTTGGTGGGCACGGCAATACGGACCATGCCGCAGCCGACCTTTTCGAGTTTACGAATCTGCCGCAAACAGGCCGCCACATCGGTCGTAAACACCTTGGTCATAGTCTGGACCACGACCGGATGGCGATGGCCCAGTTTAAGCGGCCCTACTGTAACCGTTTTTGTCTTTCGTCGTTTGATCATCATGATTTCATTCTAATCGCGAGTGATTATAAAACCAATCTCTTTTTGAGGCGTTTAATCGCCAGCATCCCGACAATCAGCGTAAAGAGTACAATATAAAGCCCGTCCCACAGCAGGAATGAGCCGTAGTGACTGTCACAGATGCATCGCATGATGCGAACTGAATGGGTCAGCGGAACGATTTCCGCAATGGGGCGGATGGCATCGGGAAGGTTGCTGACAGGAAACACCACGCCGGAGAAGAAAAACATGGGCGAAATGATGCCCGTCATGAAAAAGTTAAAGTGATTGATCGTTTTAACGAACGATGTTATCAGCAGGGCCATTGCCCCGAACATCAACGCATTAACAAATCCGACCAGCGGGGCAATCAGTGCATTGGGCATCGGCAGCATGGGCATCGCCGTCGGCCAGACAATGGACACCAGAGACAACATGCACAGCACCGCAAATGAGAAAAACAATCCCTTGGAAGCGGCCCAGAGCATTTCACCGACGATCAAATTATTGGCTGTGATCGGGGCCGACAGCATTCCGTCATAGGTTTTTTGAAATTCCATCCGAATGAATGTGCCGAATGTGCATTCAAAAAATGCGGTCCACATCGACGAGGTAATCAACAAACCGATTGCCAGAAACTGAACATACGGACGGCCGTCGATCGGATCGATATAACGCCCCAGTCCTAAGCCCACGCCGGCGAGAAAAATCAGCGGCTCAAAAAAAGGAGGAAACGCATTGCTGAAAATGTGCTGCCGGTAAACGCGCATATGACGATACCAAACGCTGCACAAGCGATGATACAGAGGTGGATAACTGATGGGATTATTGGAACTCATTCAGAGTCCTCCCCGTGGCTCTCAAAAAAACATCTTCCAGATTGGATTGACGCAAATAGTACTGGCCTGCCGGCAGTTGGTCGGCGACCGATTTCAGGGCTTCAATATCATTTGAATAAAAGCGAACGGTTTGCCCCGATGGGTCGATCCGGACACTTTCCGGAAGCCGGCTCTGCAATGTTTCCGCATCTGTTTCGTTTTCCGTCAGTTCCAGCACATACTGCTCGATGTGTTCGGCCAATAATTGTTTGGGGGAACCCTGCAGTACCTTTTGTCCCTGATGCAAAATCAGGATCGTATCGCATAAAGCAAAGGCCTCTTCC
>CALETL010000244.1 GCA_937920485.1 uncultured Phycisphaerae bacterium | reverse complement strand
CGTTTCAATCCTTTGCGGCCGGTTCCGCTGGCGAAAAACCGGATTCGGAATTGCTGTTGGAATTTTTATTCTTGCGGGTGTCCTGTCAGCGTGTTTTGCTTCTAATAAACGTGCTGCGTTAACCGATCTTGCAACATTAGCGACGCCTATGTTGATAGGGCTGTTTCTGGTGCAACTGCTGACCTTGGCGACAAAGATACGGCTGGCATTGTTATTAATATTAGCGGTTGGCGTCGCGGCCGCAGTTCAATGTGTTGATCAACAAATGGCTTCAAATCAAACGCTGATTGAAGACTACGAGGCCGACCCGGCGGCGCATTTAAGCAAGATGGGTATCGAACCGGATACGATGGAGCACTGGATGTATGAACACCGGCTTTATTCCAAAGACATCCGCGGCTTTTTGATGACAAGCAATTCGACCGCTTCCTTTTTCCTCATGGCCGTATTTGCGGCTTTGGGGCTGTGCCTGCAGGCCGCCCGTCAAAAGATGTCACAGGAAGCAATTGCGGCTATGGTTTGTTATGTGCTGGCGTTGCTCATTATTGTGCTCGGATTGTTCCTGACACAAAGCAAAGGCGGTATCGGGGCGTTTATCCTGGGAACGCTGCTGTTGATTGTCCTGCTGGCTTTTGGCGGCACAATCTGGAAATACCGGCGGTTCTTCGGTGTCCTGCTTCTATTGCTGATTGTGATTGCGGGTGGGTTTATTATTCACTACGGCGTTCAAAACGGACGACTGCCCGGTGGCAATTCCATGCTCGTTCGTTGGCAATATTGGGTCAGCGCTGTCGAAATGATACGCAGCCGCATTGCCACCGGTGTCGGGGGCGGTAATTTTCCCGTGTTCTATACGCACTACAAAATTCCCGCCGCTTCAGAAACGGTCCAGAATCCGCACAACTGGATATTGTCGCTCTTGTCACAGTACGGTCCGCTGGGCCTGGGCGCATTTTTGGCTGCCGTTTTACTGCCGTTTTACACGGTATGTCGGCGTTTGTATGCAAACAATCCATTGCCTGATGATTCGTGGGTGCCAAAACAAAACAATATATGGATCGGCATATTGATATCGGCTTTGGCGATGCTGCTGCTGGTTCGTCCTGTGCTGGTGGATTCGGAGTTTTTGTACCAACGGGTGGACGTTCGCTCTGCCGCCTATCTGGTGTTGTATTTGTTCCCCGCGGGCGTCGTGATGGTCAGCTTTATTTTATTGCGTGTCGCTTCCTTGGGGGATGCATCGGTCAGCAGTCGTAATGATCGATTGGTTGCTGCTTTAATGTGCGGACTCGTTGCGGTGCTGATTCACAATGTGATTGACTTTGCGATTTTTGAACCGGGCATCTTCGGGATATTCTGGCTGATGATCGCAATCATGGCTGCGCAGACACACAATAACAAACAGCAACCGCAGGATGCTGTTATGCTTGATCCCCCGAAACGTTTGGGATTATTTGCCGGGTTGGTTCTGGTAAGCGTTGTTTATTGTGCCGTTGTCTTGCTACCGCCGTTGCGAGCCGACCACTTCTTCAGGTGGGCAGTGGTTGAGAAAACACAGGGATTCGAGTTAACGGATAAGGCGGTTGCCGCCGACACGCTCTCGGCGAAGACGCCTTTTCGTGCTGCAAACATGCTGACGCAGGTCTTCCAAAGCCGTGGCGTGAACGATCAGTCATTTCTCGACCAAGCCGCCAAGTTCGCTGATATCGCCATCCAGCGAAGTCCGGCTGATTTTAAGCATTGGCGTCTGCGGGCAAAAATAAACGTAATCAGATCTGAACAAACCGAAGGGAAAACAAAAGAAACATCCCTCCAAAAGGCCTTCGATGATCTTCAGCAGGCGATCGCCCGCTATCCGGGTTCGGGGAAATTGCATTCCCTTTTGGCCAATGTCGCTGAACAGTTGGGGCGCGACGACGTTGCCCTGTGTCACTATCAAACCGCTGTCGAGATCGAAGATGCCTACCGTGAACAGTTCAAAATTATGTACCCCGATCGCGAAACTGTCATCAGCCGCCTTGGCGAAACCGCTTACACCGACGCCAAAGCCAAAATAGAGCAACTCAAAAACCAATTTAATCAATAATTGCAAATCGATGCGTCGGCCCTAACTCTTTTTTAGTAATGAAGTTGCGGCCCTCACAAGATTTTTTGAATTAACCTGTCACTTTTTTTGTCCTGCGGCTTCTTTATATACAGCGGAGCGTAAACTATAATGCAGGAAGGACTTAAAAATGACACAAGAAGCGTTTAATGAAATCCAGGTACTCCAATCCTGTGCGGCGGGTGACACTGCGGCGTTTGAGGTTATTGTGCATAAATATCAATCGCTGGTGTGTGCCATTACTTTCAGTGCCGTCGGGCAGGTGGAAAAGAGCGAAGAACTCGCCCAGCAGGCGTTTATCAACGCATGGAAGGGATTGAATACACTGAAGGATCTGGAGAATTTTAAGGCATGGCTGATCGGGATTACGCGTAATGTCATCCGGACCTTTTACCGGACACAAAAACGCGATATCGTCAATAATGCCGCCGCAATTGACGGAATTGGTGACATTGCGGATCGCTCAACAGAACCGCTTGAAGCCATCATCACGAAAGAACAAGAGACCATCGTTCAGCAATCCTTGCACCAGATCCCTGAAATGTATAGGGAACCGCTGGTACTGTTTTATCGTCAGCAGCAATCGACCAGAGAAGTGGCCGAAGCACTTGATCTGACCGAAGAGGCCGTTCGAACTCGCATGATGCGTGGACGGAAAATGCTCAAAGAGCATCTCACGCAGATGGTCGAAAGCACGCTCTCCCATACCGGCCCGGGGACGGCATTTACCACGATGGTGGTCGCTTCGATTGCCGGGTTGGCGCTGACCGGTTCAACCGCCACCGCCGCAAGCGGTACAGCAACGGGTGCCGCAACAACCGGAACAGCAACAGGGCTTGCGACGGTCATGAGTACAATTACGGCCAAAGTCATCACCGCCGCCGCAGTCGTAGCGGTCGTTGTAGGAGTAGTATTGACTTATCAGCATCTGACAGAATCCGATCAATCCACAACACAATCTAATGAAATCGTAGTTGTTCAGGATGAACAGGAACCGGCTGCGACTGCTG
>CALETL010000243.1 GCA_937920485.1 uncultured Phycisphaerae bacterium | reverse complement strand
GATTGATCACACCCATACCGGTGTACTTCGGAGCCGAGCCGCCGATGGGTTCGAACATGCTCACACCTTCGGGGTTGATGTTGCCACCTGCGGCGATGCCCATGCCACCCTGCGTGATCGCGCCCAGGTCGGTGATGATATCACCGAACATGTTGCCGGTCACCAGTACATCGAACCATTCCGGACTCTTGACCATCCACATACAGGTTGCATCCACATGGTAGTAATCCCGGCGGATATCCGGATAGTCCTTTTCGCCCATCTCATGGAACGCGCGTTCCCACAGGTCGTAAATATACGTCAGCACATTCGTCTTGCCGACAAGGCCGAGGGTGTTTTCTTGACCCACGCCGCGGGCCTTCTTGCCGTGTCTTTTTGTGTATTCAAACGCATACTTTAACGCGCGATCCACCTGGAAGCGATTGTACACGGCTGACTGGATCGCAACTTCCTGCGGTGTACCTTTCATCGTAAATCCACCGGCGCCGCAGTAGGCATCGCCGGTATTTTCACGCACGACGACGTAGTCGATCTCTTTGGGGCCTTTGTCTTTGAGCGGGGTTTCCACGCCGGGAAACAAACGGACCGGACGCAGGTTGATGTACTGATCCAGTGCAAAGCGGGCCTTCAGCAGGATACCTTTTTCGAGGATGCCGGGGGCTACATCGGGATGCCCGATCGCGCCCAGCAAAATTGCGTCCTGTTTCTCAAATTCCGGAATCGCGCTGTCCGGCAGCGTTTCGCCGGTTCGCATATAACGTTCGCCGCCGAAATCGTAGTCGGTCTTTTCAATCTTAAAACCAAACTTGGCCGCCGCCGCATCCATGACTTTGACCGCTTCAACGGTCACTTCCGGGCCGGTTCCGTCACCGCCCATGATCCCAATCTTGTGAGTCTTCATTAAATTTATTCCTTTCTATCTGATAATTATATCTTCAAATGTACTGGCCTGAGCTTATTTTGACAAGTGCTGCCTTTGGTCCTTTGACAGATTCATCCGATAGGTCCTGAAAAACCATGGAGGCATCTGCCTCGGTTTTGACCGACGATACAACTTATAAAATGCTTTCAAAACACAAATTGGTGCCAGTCGAAACGCGATTTTATAAAAAAACCGGATCAGATGTTGCTCATATCCATGCAGTTCTTTTCTTTGTGTTGTTCGGAAACTCGTATTTTGTTTACGGGAAGTTTCCAGTTCCTTTTTCTCAATACCCAAAAAATCACACATATTTGCTGTTACAGATGCGGTATCATTGATCAGTGACTCATAAGAAATCAAAAATAGATCATCCGGATGTCGTTTACTGAAATTTCGCATGGTGCGGTCATATAAAGATTTCAAATATGTTACTTTTATCAGAGACAAAGACCTGATAAAGCGGTTTTCGTCCTGCTTCTTTTTCAAATACAGTGCCGATAAAGCGCTGTCAGCTTCGTCCCGGATGATCCCTATAAATTTTGCGTCCGGATAATACGATTTGATCCGGTCGACTATTAAAGTATGGTTGGGCGTTTTTTCCATCCAGTAAACAGCGGTTTTTTTAGCGGCGACTTTTTCCATTATTTTTCGAAAGACAGCCGGATAATCTGCTGGGTAATAGCTTAGCAATTCTTCAAGTGAACAGTCCGCATACATGAAATATTCCATACAAGAAACGGTTGAAGCAAATTCCATGTAATTTCCAAAACTTGAAATATCTCCATATCTGCCATTTATGCAACTAAAGAAACCCGATTCAAAAACACCACTTATGATGCCGCCACATTCTCTATCAGAAATAACGGCTGCAATGGCCGGATGCTCCGAGAGCAAATTCGACAGGAAGGTCGTTCCTGATCGATGTTTCCCAAGAATGAATAATGGCTTACTCATTAAATCAGTGATTCTCCGTTTATCGCCTCAAACTAACTCGTTTTTTACATTCGTGTTACGTTCCCAGAACACACCATCGGCATATCCCTGAATATTTCTGTTTGTCTCTGCCATCGCCAGCCGTTTTTCGGCCAGACAGCAGAATGTTTTGTCTTGCTCAATGCCCACATACTTACGGCCAAGCTTTTTTGCCACCACCGAAGTCGTTCCCGACCCCGAAAACGGGTCCAGTACAATATCACCTTCATGCGTGCTGGCAAGGATGATCTTGGCCAGCAGCTTTTCCGGTTTCTGTGTTGGGTGGTCGGTGTTTTCCGGCATCGACCAAAACGGCACCGTAATATCCGTCCACAGGTTCGACGGGGCCGTCAGCCGAAAATCGCCATGCTCTTCCCGGTCCCAATCTTTCGGTTGTCCTTTTTCAGTTGTATAAGGAGCAATCACTTTTCGCTTCAGCTTGACCGCATCCACATTAAACACATAGTCATCCGACACGGTGCAAAACCAGATATCCTCGCTGCAATTCTTCCAGTTCGTTTTGGCCCCGCGGCCCTTTTCACGTTCCCACGTGATCCGGTTGCGAATCGTAAAATACTTCGCCGCGACCGTCTGGATTGCCCCGCAGGCGTTCCAGTCTGAGCAAATATACACCGACGCTGTTGGCTTCAATAACGGCACCAGCGGTGCCAGCCACTCATCCAGCATCGCTGCGTACTGCTCTTGCGATCCTTTCTTAAACTTTTTGCCGCCGAACGCCTTGTTCAAATTATACGGCGGATCAAGAAACAGCAAATCCACAAAACCTTTTGGCAGATATTGACACGCATCCTGCATGTCCTGCCAAATCGTCGTATTCAATATCTCTTCACACGAAACACACCGATCCAGCGTTTCAAGACGATCTGAATACGCCGCGATTTCCTTCAGCGTCAAATCAATCGTCTTGTTCCTCGGTGCCCGCTTTTTCATTTTTTATTTTTAATATGTTCCAGTAGTCCGCCGTCATTGACGATTTCCAATGCAAAGTCCGGCAATGGTGTAAACTCAATTTTCATACCCTGGGTTTTATTGTCAATCGTACCGGCCTTGTAGTCAATTTTCAGCTCATCGCCGTCATTGATCTTGTCGAGTGCGCCGTGTAGTTCGATGGGATAGAACCCACAGTTGATACAGTTTCGATAAAAGATCCGTGCAAATGAATGTGCGATGACCGCACCGACCTTGGCACCTTGAATCGCCCACACAGCATGTTCCCGGCTGCTGCCGCAGCCAAAGTCATCACCGCAGACAATCACATCATCCGGCTGATGCTTGGCCATAAATTCCGTATCCAGATCTTCCATGCAGTGTGTCGCCAACTCGGCAACATCATCGGTATTGAGATACCGCGCCGGAATGATCTCGTCTGTATTTACATGATCACGTTTATAAACATGTGCTTTCGCCATGGTTAACTCTCCTTTACAAATAGTTTCTCGGGTCAGCTAATTTACCTTCAACCGCGCTGGCCGCCGCCGTCGCCGGACTGGCAAGGTACACACCGCTCTTCGGGTGGCCCATTCGGCCCACAAAGTTGCGGTTGGTTGTGCTAACACATTTTTCGCCTTCGGCGAGGATGCCCATGAATCCGCCAAGGCATGCACCGCACGTTGGCGCACTGACCACGCAGCCGGCGTCATAAAAGATTTCCGCCAACCCTTCATCGATCGCCTGCTTCCATATTTCCGGTGTCGCCGGCACGACGATGGTCCGAATGGCAACCTCGTTGCCTTTGATGATTCCGGCAGCGATTCTCAAGTCTTCGATCCGGCCGTTGGTGCAGCTTCCGATATAACACTGATCCATCGCTTCGCCCGCACACTCGCCGATCGTCTTGCCGTTGCTCGGCAGATTCGGAAATGCCACCATCGGTTCCAGTGCTGAGCAATCAATCGTATCTTCATGCACATATTCCGCATCCGCGTCCGATTCGAAAACGGTATAGTCAGTCTTACCTTTAAGACGGCCGTCCAGATAGGCCTTCGTGGTTTCATCGAAGCCGATGACACCATTCTTGCCGCCCGCTTCGATCGCCATATTCGTGATCGTCATGCGAGCTTCCATCGTCATCTCTTTCAATGCCGGGCCGACAAACTCCATCGCCCTGTACAATGCACCATCGGTTCCAATCCGGCGGATCACTTCAAGGATCACGTCTTTACTATAAACACCCTTGCCAAACGAACCGTTCAATGTGAACTTCATCGAGGTGGGAACCTTAAACCACAGCACGCCCGTAGCAATCGCCGCCGCAAGGTCAGTCGAGCCAATGCCTGTCGAAAACGCACCAAACGCGCCGTAGGTACACGTATGCGAATCCCCACCAACGATCACCTCGCCGGGGCGGATATGTCCCTGTTCCGGCAAGAGTGCATGGCACACACCCGCACGCCCGAGTTTGTAATAGTAGGGCAGTTTTTTTTCTTTAGCCCAGCTATCCAGCCGCTTATGCAGTTCGGCGCTTTTGATATCCTTGGCCGGCTGAAAATGATCCGGTGTTACCACGATCTTTTCCGGGTCAAACACTTTATCGATGCCTTTTTCCTTCAGCATCGAAATCGCCGGCGGCGTTGTTACATCGTGACACATGATCATATCCACATTGGCATTGACCAATTCGCCCGCCTGAACACTCGTCTTGCCCGCTGCACGAGCCAATATCTTTTCCGTAATCGTCATTCCCATAATCTTATCCTGTAAATTCTATCAAAATAGCTGTTGCAAATTTTTTGACACAGATTTACACTGATTTACGCAGATTATTAATTAATATTATTTTTAATCTGTGTTTATCCGCGTTCATCCGTGTCTTAAAAATCAGTTCGTGGTTGATAAACTGTGGTTTCATTTATAAATCAACTTTCGTTTCTTCATTATCCGCCTGAACGGCTACCATTCGATTGATCGCATCCACATACGCTTTGGCGCTGGCTTCGATAATATCCGTCGAAACACCCCGGCCGATAAACGTCCGCCCGGCTTCATTCTCGATACGAACGGTTGTCTCGCCGAGCGCATCTTTACCGCCGGTGATCGCACGGATGTTGTAATTATCCAGCTTGGGTGACAGGCCCGTTGCCTGCCGGATCGCTTCATACGCCGCATCCACCGGCCCGTCGCCGCAGGCCGCCGCTTGATGCACTTGGCCGTCTTTGGTCACGATCTTCACAGCGCCCGTTGGCAGTGTTCCCGTTCCGCTGGTTACGTTCAGATATTCCAGATGGTACGTCTGATCAACCATGCGAACCTCATCGCCGATTAGTGCCGCGATATCCTCGTCAAAGACTTCTTTTTTCTTGTCCGCAATCACCAAGAAACGCTCATAAAGATGATCAAGCTCTGCCTTGGACAGCGAATAACCCATCTCTTCAAGCCGATGACGAAGTCCATGCCTGCCGGTTCGTGCGGTCAGGACCACCTTGGTTTTTTGAGCGCCCACATCTTCCGGTTTCATGATCTCGTACGTCTCGCGTTTTTTCAGGACACCGTCCACATGAATCCCCGAACTGTGCGCAAAGGCATTATTGCCGACGACCGCTTTATTTGGCGGTACGATAAAGCCCAGCATGTCCGCCACCATTCGGCTCGTTCGGCAGAACTCACTGGTCCGAATTCCCGTATCGATTCCAAAGAAATCCTGGCGAGTTCGAATCGCCATGACGACTTCTTCCATCGCCGCGTTGCCTGCTCGTTCGCCGATTCCGTTGATCGTACATTCCACCTGCCGGGCACCGTTCTGCACAGCCGCCAGTGAATTGGCAACTGCCAACCCCAGGTCGTCGTGACAATGTGCGCTTACGACTGCCTTGGCGATATTCGGAACCTTCTCATGAATCTGCCGGATTAAGTTGCCGAACTCAGAGGGAATCG
>CALETL010000242.1 GCA_937920485.1 uncultured Phycisphaerae bacterium | reverse complement strand
GCAGGAAAAACGAAAAATAATCGGAGCTGAATTTATCGAGGCTTTCAAGTCCGAGGCCGACAAGATTGAAGACGCCAAATTCCTCGCTCAGGGCACGCTTTACCCGGATGTGATTGAATCCGGCAATAAAGACGGCAATCTGGCAGCGAATATTAAATTGCACCATAATGTCGGCGGACTTCCGGAGCAGCTCGGTTTTGAACTGGTGGAACCGTTGCGAGATTTATTTAAAGATGAGGTTCGGTTGGTGGGTGAGTATTTGGGCTTGCCGGAGGATATGGTCTGGCGGCATCCGTTCCCGGGGCCTGGGCTTGCGGTGCGGGTCATCGGCGACATTACTGAAGAGAAGTTGGCTGTTTTGCGAGAAGCGGATGATATTCTTATCGAGGAAATTACCGCTGCAGGCCTCTATCGGCAAATCAGTCAGGCACTGGCAGTTTTGCTGCCGATCGGCACAGTCGGTGTGATGGGTGACGAACGCAGTTATGACAATGTAATTGCCCTGCGTTGTGTTGAAACGACGGATTTTATGACAGCAGACTTTTCCCATGTGCCACACGAAGTTCTGGGTCGAATTGCCAGTCGGATTATCAATGAAGTTCGCGGCGTTAATCGTGTGGTCTATGATATTTCCAGCAAACCGCCAGCTACCATTGAATGGGAGTAAACTGATGAAGCCTAAAGGATTCGATAGGGAGCAAAAACAGAATTTACTTTTCATTTTTCTTGCTCTTTTTTCAGCCGGGGTTTTTGCAAAAGATGCCGTTTCACTGTATCTGGAAAATGACAGTCGGACTCTTAAACCTAACCACAAAACAGACCGCCATTACACTCATGGCACCAAGTTTGTCTATATGACTCAACCGGACTGGAATTGGCTTAGCAATTTTGCAGATTGGGATGCGGCTGGAACTGATGAAGAAGTTGAAACGGTGGTTGGCTTTTTTCTGGGTCAGAATGTTTACACGCCGGACCATGTCGATGAACCCCTGAAACGTAATGAAGATGACATGGTTTATGCCGGATGGCTCTATACAGGCATGTTTGCACAACGGGCGACAGATCATAAACTTGATCATCTCGAAATTGATATTGGTGTTATTGGTCCATCATCTAAAGCGGAACGAGTCCAGAGAGGTATCCATGAACTGTTGAATTCTGACGAGCCCATCGGCTGGGATGATCAATTGGCGGATGAATTGGCGGTGGATGTGTCCTATATGCGGAAACAACGGTTTCTGGAAGGGTGGTTTCATCCGACGGAATCATCAGATGTTATTGCCGAATATGGATTTACAGTTGGCTCCGTTTATCGTCATGCGCAGGCGGGCATTACATTCCGCCATGGTTTCAACTTGGGTCATACCTTTGGTCCATCCCGCATGTCACTGCCTGCTGGAATCTCGACACTGCGAAAAAAAGACACTGAATCCGGCTATCTTTTTGCCCGTGCTGCTGCCAGGGCTGTTGAATATAATCGATTTTTAACGGGCTTGGATGCTGAGCCGTTGGTAGGGGAGTTTCAGGTGGGGGCTGTCTATCAACGCAATCAATTTGAGCTTGCATATTCACAGACGTTTTTTACCCGGGAGTTTGAGGAGCAATCGGGTAAAGACAGTATCGGCGCAGTTACTTTCACCTGGCGTTTTTGATTATCATGGGAATGGTTCTCAAATTCTGTTTTATTTTGCCCCTAATGCCGATATAATCAAAACAGGAATCAAAGTCATTTAGTATTATAATAACTGTGCTTCGTCTGATACTCTTGAGGTACGATAAAAAACTGAGAATATTATGCCTGAATTCAAGATAGAAACCGCTTCACGGATTAAACGCTTGCCGCCGTATTTGTTTGGGCGGCTGAATGCGTTGAAACTGGAAAAACGCCGTCAGAATATCGATATTATTGACTTGGGGATGGGCAATCCGATGGACGGGGCGCCGCAAATCGTAGTCGATAAACTGTGCGAAGCGGCTCAGGATCCCCGTAACCATCGCTACAGTGCCTCAAAAGGAATTTATAATCTTCGCCGTGAGATGGCACTGAAATATGAGCGTAAATGGAATGTTTCTCTGGATCCGGATTCAGAAGTATTGGCCTGTATTGGGTCCAAGGAAGGTTTTAGCCATTTCTGTCTGGCGATGCTGGGACCCGGAGATACCGCGATTGTGCCGGATCCGGCGTTTCCGATTCATATTTACAGCGTGGCGTTGGCGGGTGGAAATGTGATAACGGTTCCACTGGGTAACGACCAAGAGTTTCTGGATACGATTGGCTATGTTTGTGAGCGTTTGTTTCCGAAGCCCAAATTACTGATTCTGAATTATCCGCACAATCCGACTGCGATGACGGTGGATCCAGGATTTTTTGAAACCGTTGTAGCCTTGGCTAAGCGTTTTAATATCGCCGTCATTCATGATTTTGCGTATGGGGAAACGGCATTTGATGATTCTAAACCACCGAGTTTTCTTTCCGCTAAAGGGGCCAAAGATGTTGGTGTGGAGTTTACGACCATGAGCAAACCCTATGGCATGGCGGGTTTTAGGATTGGTTTTGCTGCCGGCAATAAGAAGATGCTGGATGCCCTGGCCACGGTTAAAGGGTATTATGACTATGGGATTTTCCAGCCGATCCAGATCGCCAGCATTATCGCGATGCGTCATTGTGAGGATGCGATTAAAGAGCAGAATGCGAAATACCAGTCGCGCAGGGATATTATTTGTGATGGATTAAAACGTCTTGGATGGGAGATTGATGTGCCACGGGCTTCGATGTTTGTTTGGGCGCGTGTTCCCGAAGAGCATACCAAAGGCAAAGGGACGATTGATTTTGCAATGGACCTGCTCGATAATGCTAATGTCGTTATTTCACCAGGTCGCGCGTTTGGCGAGAATGGCGAGCATTATATGCGCATCTCGCTGGTTGAAAATGAAAACAGACTGCGTCAGGCAGTTCGGAATATTGGACGTTATTTACAGGGAAAAGAAGTTTCTGGGGGACGTAAAAAACATCCTTAAGTCCTTTTTTTTGAAGGAGATGTTGAATTCTGTTGTTAAAATAATACAGGCCAATGGATATTTAAGTTGAAAAAAATTCATTTTTTCTCTTGACTTGTTGACCTGTATTTGCTTTAATAAAGTCATCATCGAACTCTTGGGGGAGTTGGAAGAAAGAAACGCTTTTTAATTATTGCTTTGCCAATGGTTTTTTTGCAGGCATTTGGCCTGTTTTCAAATCTACAGATTTTGGGGAGTTATTGGAAAGACTTGCTGTGAGGAGTAAGGTTCGGAAAGATATATTGAAAACTGAATCTTATGGTAACGCAGGAAGTTTTTTTGATTGTAGTATTCATCAAACAAAACTTCATTTCTAAAACTGCACACGAGGTGCGGGAAAGACTTTTACGAGGACGAGGACAGTCGAAATGTATCGACAGTGCCGGAAGCACATGTTCGATGCGGCAGGAAGAGGATCGATTGAGCCGAAAGGCGAAAGAAATGCTCTTTTGGATTTAGTTTGGGATGTCTTTGAGATCGTAA
>CALETL010000241.1 GCA_937920485.1 uncultured Phycisphaerae bacterium | reverse complement strand
TGTCCAAAATACTTACCAATCGTTCCATCTTCACCCCCAACCGCCAGCGAGGACATAAATACCCCTGAATACTTGCCTTTGTACAGATCTTTTAAAACAGTAACCAAACATTCTGCACTGAGACGGTTGTTTCGACTCAGTCCGCTGCCGTCATCCAGAACATATTGTTCTTTGGGTATATCTAAAGAATCTAAATATCGGGAAATAAGCGTCAAACCATGCGACCACTCACCGTTGATTTGATCTTGTTTGTTTTCGGCGGAAATTGTTTTGACCAGACACTCCGCTGCCAGGCCCAAGCTGTTCTTATTAGATCGTTTCAAGACATTCGCGATTGGAGTTTTGAAAATAACCAGATAACGAATATCCTTGTCATGTTTTACATATTTCTGGAGTAGTTGTCCCTGCACTGAAATACCGGACGCTTTCAGTTTATCACTTAATACGGATGCGAAAAGCCCTGCGGGATTTTCAATCGCTACGTCAAAACCCGCCTGTTGATTGAGTTTTCCCTTAATGAGCAATTTATTGGGTATGGAATTTCGATAGGCGCCAACCGCACTGGATCCTTTTGAAATAAGCTTTAGCTGGTTAACAAGATGAACATAATTGTTTACCGGCATCATGGAAAGAACGGCGGAATTTCCATCGCGAGTTACCTGAAGGTGAATACAGTTGTTATAGAAATTCAATCCGGCAACCTCGCAGGCATACCACTGATTGAGCTGGTCTCTTGGCCATGAGGGATGCACTCTGTTATCATCAAAAAAACTGCTGTCCACAATAATATTGTCTACCTCATCAATCCCTGATTTCCGGAGAACCTCGATTATTTGGTTCATTAAAGCATTTGCCGCCTCACAAGGTTGGGAGTCATTTTTGGGTTCAGCCAGTAAAGGATCCCCCCCTCCGACAACAATGAGGTCTTTCCCGAGTAAACCTATTTTTGTGTCAAAAGTGTACATATCTTTCAGGTAGTATAGTGCGGCCGCGGTTGTAACCAGCTTCATATTGGATGCCGGAATCATGGGGGCTTCATCATTTAATTGATAGGCGATTTTACCGGAATCCGCTTCAACAGCAAGTATTGCAAATTGCGCCTTGGTTTGCTTGTGACGGTTGAGAATCGTCCGAAGTGTCTCTGCCGGGCAGACCGCAATCGACAAAAGCATTGAAATGACCCATATAATAGTCAGTTTACGCATATTTTTTAACATAGGTCTGATTTTCTAACACGAATTGAACCCAAATTCAAGGATAACTTACCGTCTGGCCAAAAACGTAAAAAAACTAAATATATCCCGGATCTGTAATAAATATTTCAGCCCTTAAAATTCAATAAGTTAAATGTTTGTAAACACTTAACTATACACGACAAGAAACATCCCTTAATTTGGCGGATAATCTGTATTCGCCCCGTTGACAGTATTACACCGCCCTGCTATACTTTGAGACAGGTGGTACGTTATGAATGAATTTGACGGCTTTCTTTGCCGTGGCGGGCTTCCGGAATGTCGGTGGATGAATGTTCCGGAAGCTTTATTTTTATCTCTAAAACGGGCATTTAATTCGGAATGGAAAACGAAAAAGCGGTCAATAAGGGGATTTTTGAAGCCGAGGTACTGAGTAATCAGCAAATTCGCCAGTGCTATTATCGCCTTAATCTTCAATTTGATGCTAAGGGAAGCCGTTTATTTGAAAATGTGGCGCCGGGGCAATTTTCAGAACTGGATTTGAGCAACGTTTCTCTGCCCGAAACATCAATGATCCCAATTCACCTTCGTGATACTTCTGCTAAGCAAATTCTGTTGCGAAGACCATTCAGTTTCTCCGACATCGTCGTTAGTCCTTTGACGGAAGGCTGTTGTGTCAAAGCGGAAATCCTATACTGTGTTCTTGGTCCGGCTACGGTTCGAATGATGAGCTTAAAATGCGACGACCGAATTAGTGTTTTAGGGCCTCTGGGCAAAGGATTTATGGTGCCGGACGGATTAAAGCAAGCAATTCTGGTGGCCGGAGGCATGGGTTCACCACCTGTTTTGCACTTGGCAAACCATTTGAAGCAGCATCACCCTGACTGCGAAGTAATTGCGTTTGTTGGCGCTAAGTCTATTGAATCCTTCCCGTTTACAGTTCGTATTGGAAATGCTAAAAATCTTGTACTGGAGGAATTTGAACGAATTGGAATCCCCTCTCACATTGCCACCGATGATGGCTCTGCGGGATATCATGGTTTCGTAACAGACAATGTGCGCCACTGGCTGGAAAATAATCCTGTTGATCCGGCTTCAAGTGCTGTTTTTGCTTGTGGACCGGAACCCATGCTGGCAGGTACGGCAAGAGTGGCAAAAGATTTTAACCTGCCCTGCCAAGTAAGTATGGAACGAATGATGGCTTGCGGAATTGGCCTGTGTCAAAGTTGTGCTGTTGAGGTCAAGAAAAATTCTGATACTGAATACCAACTTTGCTGCAAAAATGGACCTGTTTTTAATGCAGAAGATGTTGTATTTGAAGAAGAATAAATGGAACAGAATAGTAACTTAAAGGTCGACTTTGCCGGGCTCACCTTGGCCTCACCCGTGATAACCGCTTCCGGAACATGCGGTTATGCAGATGAATTGGCCGAGTTTATGGATGTTTCCAGACTGGGCGCGATCACAACGAAAAGCATTTCACTAGAACCTAGAAAAGGTAATCCAACGCCTCGTATTGTTGAAACCAACTCCGGGATGCTGAATGCGATTGGGTTGGCCAACATGGGGCTTCAACGGTTTCAGGATGAAATCATCCCGGTATTGCAATCGCTGGATACGAAAATTTTTGTGAATCTGGCCGGAAAAACGATTGATGAATATGTTAAAGTAGCTCAAACACTTGCCCATTCGGATGCGATTGACGGTTTCGAACTGAACATCAGTTGTCCAAATGTCAAAAAAGGTGGGATTACCTTTGGCACGGACCCGAAACTGATCAAAGAAATCACTTCTGCTGTCAAAGATGTTTGTCTCAGCAAACCGCTGATGGTCAAATTAACCCCGACAGTCACGGATATCAGCATGACCGCAGCGGCGGCGGTTGAGGCGGGAGCGGATGCCCTAAGCTTGGTAAATACGTTCACCGCAATGGTAATTGACGTTCAAAAGCGCAAACCCGTACTGGCCAACCGTACCGGCGGCCTGAGTGGCCCGGCAATCAAGCCAATCGCGGTCTATCTGGTCAACAAAGTCTATAATGAGGTGGCACGGGATGCAGGCATCCCAATTCTCGGAATGGGCGGAATTCGCACGGTATCGGATGCACTGGAATTCATCATTGCCGGAGCGACGGCTGTCGGGATTGGCACCGCGACGTTCGTTTATCCGGATACCACTAAGAATATTATCGATGGGCTGGCGACATATTGTAAGAATGAGGGCATCTCAAATATTACAGAATTGATTGGCTGTTTGGAGTAATCGGCGATATAATATGTGTTCTTGCAGGTGCTGATAATCAAAACAGAGCGAGAGGATACGATGGCAACTTCAGATCGATTGAAAATGTTGATAGATTATTTTCCAACAGCCATTAATACGGGGCAGTGTCTTGTTTTTATCAGTGAGGACTGGCGGGTTGAACTAAGGGAGCAGAATAATCCAAGCTTCGGACAGAACAGTAAAAATGTTCCCATCATTCGAGTGAGAGTCTTTAAGAAAGCCCTAAACGGCGAGTTTGTCCCGGGCCACTATGAGGATTTTCAGATCGAGCCCGTCGGTGAACTCGCCTCTCAGATCGAACGATACATTCAGAACGCCATTGGCCGAAATATCCGGGAAAATGTGTAGCTCTGCATCAATGGCATCTGGTTCCGGCAATTGTTCCGAGGGGGTAATACTGACCGTAAAGGTTGTTCCCGGCAGCAGCCGAACACAAATTGCAGGTCGTCATGGGGATATGCTTAAGGTTAAAATTGCTGCCCCGCCCGAAAAAGGCAAAGCCAACAAAGAACTGCAACGTTTCCTGGCGGCACAATTAAAGATTAAACGTAAAGACGTCGAAATCCAAACAGGTCAAACAAGCAGTATCAAAAAACTTTTTCTACAAGGAGCGACGAAGAAGGATGTGCAAGCCCTTTTTTCAGAATAGTTTTATCATACGAAGAAAATCTGACTGGATAGTGCTCGTACTTTTGGGAGCATTTTGTCTGACAGGAAGTTTAAATGCCGAAATTCTTTCCAATCATAATAAACGGGGGCTTCGTTCCTACACTATTGAAGGGGTTTTGCGGCTTCAGGATGATGAAATTGACCTTGCGACAGCAGCGCTGATTCTTAGCAGAGAATGGGGAGCGCAGCGAACAACACACGTTTATCGACGCAAAATTGATGACATGGCCGAAGCCATCCTGAAAAAACTCCGGAAAGAACATGTCCCCCTTGATTATCGGGCAATTCCGGTTATTAACGAATACCTGTTCGATGACTTGGGCTTCTCTTCCGTAAAAACTGCGGATAATCCGGAAGACTTATTTCTTCATGTGGTTTTGGACAAAAAACGCGGCTATTGTTTGAGTTTA
>CALETL010000240.1 GCA_937920485.1 uncultured Phycisphaerae bacterium | reverse complement strand
ATATATTTCATAGTTAATAACCCACCAATGTCGTAATGCGGGTCATTTCATTATCCTGATAATCAACCATTACAGTTACGGCCACCAAAGGTACTGAAGCCACGGTTGCGGCCTGTGAAGTCGCAGAGCGGCTGAACCCATTATAGACTGAATCGGTCAGGGGATTTTTCAAGGTATCCAGCATGGCACCTTCGGCTTCTGTGTAATCGGCATAGGTGGAAAGAATCTCATTGGGATCTGACAACAATACTATTTCCATTAATTCGGAAGCAAGGTTAGCTGCCAGCGTTTGCCGGGCGCCCTCGACCTGAACCGCAGCAGCATTGGCAAAGGGCAGCAGTATCCCCGCCGCCGCGATGGCTAACAATACCATCGCAATCGTCGCCTCGATCATCGTAAAACCAGTATTTTTTCTGTTTTGTTTCATCATTTTATTTTCAGACACAGATTTTCACTGATTATTTAATTATTAAAAAAATCTGCGTTCATCAGCGTTAATCTGTGTCTAATTTAATAGTTTGTATGAAATTGTGAATCACATGCGAAAAAATCCCCTGTGGCAGCATTAAACCACCATGCCGTTTGCTCGGTGCCCGTGGGTGTCGCGTTAACATCATTCACACAGGTAATCGTACTTCGCCGGGCGAGATCCAGGACATAAGGATTTTCAAATATCTCACTAAGATAGGGTCCGCTTCCGTCGGGATTGTCCTGAGCCATCGCACGGACAAATCCCTCCGATGTAACCGAATCACCCTCGAACTGCTGACCGGGCAGCAGCCCATTGTTATAGCCCTTATACAGCATGATCCGGGAGCGGGTAACCTGCAGCCGGTCCACCAGATCGGACAGCTTTTGTCCCTCAATGGCCTGGGTGACCCCGGGTGTAAACACAGATGCGGCCACCCCGATGATTAAAGCCAGGATACAGCCGTCACATAGCGTTAAACCTTTTGTCTCTTTCTTTTCCATTGCTTTTACCTCGCCAATCCTGTTTTCAAAAAAGCAAACTCGCCCCGGCGATATCATTTTGTCATGCCGGACTTGATCCGGCATCCAGACGTTACGTCTTTAGCTCCGGCTCGGAAGCCGACAGTGACAATTTAACATTCCACATTATACATTAAACATTTAAAAGAAGCCGGCCCGCCCCCCGGAAAACCAGGAGCCGGCCGGCTGTTTAAGACTTTAAGTTCTTAAAACTAAGGAGCAACTGCACCAGCATCTGTCAGTGACGCTATCACTTCAGCATCATTAACGGCATCAAGATCGGCTATGCCAATATAGACATCACCTGTGGTCGCATCATAAACCCAACCAACAGTGGTTGCGTCTGCGGCAGCAACTGAATCTGAATTGTTCCAGGGATTATCAGGGATATCCTGAACGTAAGGACCATAAATAATCCCGGTAGCTGCGTTCTTAGCAGCAGCGGTTGTACCTGAAGCATCAGAATATGTCTCCATCTGAGCAATAAATGTCGCCTCAACAAAAGCACCAACAGAAGGAGGATTGTCATTGTGTTGGATCTTGTACAGTTGGACCTGAGACCGTAGGCTCTGCAGGCTGCTCAGGCAGCTGCTGACCTTGGACTGTGTGCTTGCGTCACTGAACTGGGGAATGACGATAGCCGCCAAAATACCCAGAATGACTACAACGATCAGAATTTCTACCAGTGTAAAACCTTTGTTCTTTCTCATGTTACTACCCTTTCTTTTCTTGTGCTTGCCTGTTTTAGGTTTTGCTTTTTTTTGTTTGAACACAAACGATAGTTTCATTTTTGTAATTTGCCACAGAGAACACGGAGATGTTTTTTGATTATTGTAAAATAATCTGTGTAAATCAGTGTTAATCTGTGTCAAAGATATTGCTTTCGCTTTTTTTTCGCCAGGCCGATATTCGCTTGTCAAAGAACCTCATAATTTCTGATTCCATAGAAAACTTAAGATATAAAATGCCCTTCTGCCAAACACGGGGTAAGTTTTTTTGAGAAAAACTGTTAGGAGATGGAGGCAGACAGGAACTGTAAAGAACCACCGATAAATGCAACAGTATTAACCCGATAGGTATGTAGAGATGAGGAAATATTAAGAAAAACCACCGAAGACACAGAGGACACCGAAAAACTATTATTAAAAAACCAGTGTCTTCGGCGGCATCGGTGGTAAATAATCAGCGTTTCTTTATGCAACAACCGTGGTCAGGTAATCGGGAGCATTTTCAATCGTGATTTTGCGTTGATTTTCACTGACATGTTCCAACCGAACCGTAATGCAGTCATAGCCGTCCATCGCCTGCGGTACTTTATCGGCCCATTCGACCAGCACCACCGAGTCGGGGCGGCAGTATTCATCAAAGCCCAGTGCCGTAAACTCCGCTTCGGTTTCAATCCGGTAAGCGTCAATATGATAGATATGGATCAGACCATCGCGGCCAAAATATTCATTGACCAGTACAAACGTCGGGCTGGACACCTGATCAGAATCATGCGCCTCCAGCCCCAAGGCAATTCCCTTGATCAAATGTGTTTTTCCGGTGCCTAACTGCCCGATCAGGGCAATCACCTCCCCGCCTTTAAGGGCCACCCCAATCCGCTCACCCAACTCAATCGTCTCGGCAGCGCTATTTGTCACAATTTCAATACTTTTATTATTCATTATACATTCGTCATTATTCATTTCTACAGGTGGTCAAATCCATCCGGCATAATATCGATAATCCGCCCATCCTCCCAAAGCGCTTGAATTTTCATCGTATCCGTAACAGTGCCGATGCGAATCACCTCAACATCTGCCAAGTCTCGAATCTTCTCATACTCCGCCGGCGATAATGTAAACAATAACTCAAAATCCTCACCGTCATTGAAGACCGCATTGTATGGATCGTCCGTATCTCTGGCAGCATCTGATATCGGCAGTTGTTCCATCTCCAGCATCGCGCCAACCTTACTCTGTTTACAGATGCGATTCAGATCAACACTGAGCCCGTCGGTAACATCGATCATCGCATGAACCAAAGCGGCCTTTGTCAATGCCAACGCCTCAGCCACTCGCGGCGTAAAATGCAGATGTCTGCCCCGTATCGAACCGCCAAGCCGTCCGGTCACGCAAACCACATCGCCGTCTTTGGCTCCGCTTCGCCGAACCGGCGGATGATAGCCCGACGGCTTACTGAGCATCGTTACATTAACCGCAAATCGCTGAGCAACGTCTTTCCACTTGGTAATATCCCCGCCGATCAGCTCACAGCCGAACCTATTACCAGCATCGATAATGCCCGCGTGTATGCGTTTAAGCTCGTCTTCTCCAAAATTCACCGGCAGCGACACCGCCACAACCGCACACAAAGGCACTGTCGCCATCGCCGCACAATCGCTCAAGCTCGCTGCCATCGCCTTATGGCATGCCTCTTCCAGCGTACATTGCTCAAGATCAAAATGCACCCCGTCCAGCAGCATATCAGTAGTGATCAGCACCGTACCATCATCGCCTGCCCGCACCTGCGCCATATCGTCACCAATGCCGATAGGGAATGCATTAGCGTCCGCATTCGCTTGTTCTGCAAACCACTTCGTAATTTGATCTTCCTTAGCCATAAAATGCTCTCCCCCTGCCAAGGGGGAGTACCCCGAAGGGGGGAGGGGGTAAAATGCGCTACCGCAAACATTCCTGTTTTTATTTACTGCGTTTTCAATTTGTCTTTCCAATAAGCAATCTGTGCTTTGGCGCTGTCCGGCCCGGCGGCTCCTTTGCTTTGATACGCTTTACAAACGCCAATTGGATTAAGTGTTTGATAAACATCATCTTCGATAATCTTGCAAGTCGCTTTAAATTGATCTATCGTTAGCTCTGCCAGTTTATTGACACTCTGCCCCTCGCACATCGCCACCAAAGAACCCACAATGCCATGCGCCTGTCGGAACGGAACGCCCTTCCGCACCAGATATTCAGCTAACGCCGTCGCATCAAGGAACCCCGCATC
>CALETL010000239.1 GCA_937920485.1 uncultured Phycisphaerae bacterium | reverse complement strand
GATAATTATATCTGTTGCTTGCTCACTCAGCACCTGAATCCCGGACCAAAGGTTTGCATTTGACATTTTGGGGGTAAAAAGGTACTGTCTTGGGAGCGAAAAACAGCCATTTATGAATGAAGGGATTAGATATGGAGTTCTATTACAGCGATGTTGATAACGACGTATTGATTATTAAAGCGGACGGCGGCTTAAACTCTGATAACGCCAGTGAGTTTGTCGACAAGTTGGTGGGTTTGATTGATGCCGGCCAGAGCAAAATTGTTGTTGATTGCTCCCACTTGAATATTATTTCCAGTTCCGGATTGGGTGTGCTGGTGCGACTTCACAGCAAACTTGCGAAAATCGGCGGTGATGTCAAACTTGCCTGTGTCAAAGGTATGATCGAGCAGGTGTTGACAATCACCCGCCTGAACAGTATTTTCGAAATTTATCCGGATGTCAATCGGGCCTGCCTGATGTTTCGGCCTAAAGACACTGATCAGTAATCCTGCAGCGATTAACTGAAAACTAAGAATTCAAAACTGTTATGGAGTAACAATATGATCTTGGTAACCGGCGGAGCGGGCTTTATCGGCTCAGCAATTGTAGCGGAACTGAACGCAAGGGGTTTTGAGGATATATTGATCGTCGATATCCTTGGCAAGGACCAGCGGTGGAAGAACCTGTGCGGTTTGCGGTATGCCGACTATATGGAGGCGGACGATTTTTCCGAGATGGTTTCCGATTCGGATTTGGAGATCGATCTGGAAGCGATACTCCACATGGGTGCCTGTTCGGACACGACCGAGGCGGACTGCTCGTATCTGGTCAAGAACAATTACGAGTTTTCTAAACTGCTGGCTGGTTGGGCGCTGGAAATGGACGCACGATTCATCTATGCCTCCAGCGCCGCTACTTACGGCGATGGCGAAAAGGGCTTTGCCGATGACGAGGACGCACTCGAAACGCTGACGCCGCTGAACATGTACGGTTACAGCAAACACATGTTCGACCTGTGGTGCAAGCGGCAGGGGCTGTTGGATCGTTTCGTCGGTATTAAGTACTTCAACGTCTACGGCCCGAACGAGTACCATAAGGCGGGGATGCGTAGTTTTGTACTTAAGGCCTTCGAGCAGATCAACGAAACCGGCGGCGTGAAACTGTTCAAATCCCACCGGCCGGACTATACCGACGGTGGCCAGTTGCGGGACTTTATCTATGTCAAAGACGCGGTCGATATGACACTGTTTTTCCTCGAAAATCAGGATGTGTCCGGTATCTTTAATGTCGGTACCGGAAACGCGCGTAACTGGGACGATCTGGCCAATGCGACTTTTACGGCCATGGGAATCGAGCCCAACATAGAATATATCGACATGCCCGAAATCCTGCGGGATAAATATCAATACTTTACTCAGGCCACCATGGACAAACTCCGCGCCGCCGGCTACGAAAAAGACACCACTATCCTCGAAGACGCCATCACCAACTATGTCCAGAACTATCTGATGAAAGAAGAATATCTCGGGGGTTGATTTTCCCAATGCCGTTTACGCCGTATCATTTTGGACCAAGCGGGTTTGTGGGCCTGCTGTTTCGCCGCTGGATCGATGTTCCGGTTTTCATCGCAGCTAATGTCCTGATCGATGTCGAAGTATTGGCAGATTCAGGGGTTCCATGGTATTTTTCAAGTTCTCAACCTGAGTGGTGGTTTAATGGCTTTGGCCACGGCTGGCCGGTCCATCAACTCTGGCATTTTCATACACTGCTCGTCGGGGGGTTTGCGGGAGCGATATTTGGAGCGATCATCTATTATATCAAGCCGCTTCGATGGCTTTGTGAGAAATCCATGGCCCTGATTGGTCTCCCGGGAAAGGCGACGCTGCTGTCCATGATATTAGCAGGCCTGCTGGGAGTTTGGCTGCATGTATTAATCGACAGTTTCTATCATTACGATATCCAGATTTTCTGGCCGCATAAAGACAATACCATCTTCCGCTGGATCAATAATGGCAAAATGTCCAATATGGCCAACACTCAGCAGCAGGTGGTCTTCTTCTGCAAGGTTTTCTGGGGACTGATGTTTGGCTTATATGTGTTTATATGGACTTTAAGGGCTAAAAAAGCCGAAAAAAACACTCAAAACCGGACAAATAACAATTAAAATCTCACAAGTTTGCCGATGATTAAGTCTTGACAAGCTATTGGCTTATTCTATAATGACGTATTCTTTGTCATGATGACAGAGTTGAAAGGAACGTGATGATAGTACAGATAGGAAAAGTAAGTCGTGCATTCGCATAGTGTTACAATGCATTGCGTAGGTCTTTTGGCGCTGCGCAGCCGGCTGCTTTTGAATAGATGCTCTTCAGGGACGTTGCAGAATCGTTGCTTTAGGGAGGGCGCCATGGCCGAAGGGTAGGACAAATTTGTTCAACCCGGCTTAGGTGCGTTTTTCCTGAGCTGTGTAGTCTGCATCCGTCGAAGTGGTGGCCTGAAGGTTTCCACTTTTTTTATTTGGTGAGAAGGAAAAGGACAATATGAATCAAGAATTGATCAGAATCGTTGAGAATATCGCCAAGGACAAAAATATCGACAAAGAGTCGATCTATCAGGACCTTGAAGCAGCAATGGTGTCCGCTGCGCGAAAGCACTTCGGTGTGCTGCCGACTTCCGGCGTGGAAATCGTCGTACACATCGACCGTACTACCGGAGCGATGAGCGCCTTTAAGGACGAGGTTGAGATCGATATTCAGCGGTTGGGCCGCATCCCGGCACAAACAGCTAAGCAGGTTATGATCCAGAAGATCAAAGCCGATGAGCGTGACAGTATTTATGCTCAGTATGTTCAGCGCAAAGGGGAAATCGTAAATGGTACGGTAGCCCGTTTTGAGGGCGGTTCTTTGATCATTAATATTGAAAGCCGAGTTGAAGCGATTATGCCCAAATCCGAGCAGATTACCGGTGAGTCGCATCATCCTTCAGAGCGTATCCGGGCAATGATCCTTGATGTTCGTGAGTCTACGAGCCAGGTTAAGATTGTCCTTTCCCGGACACATCCGGAATTTATCCGTCGTCTGTTCGACCTGGAAGTTCCGGAAGTTGCCGAAGGGATTATTGAAATCAAGTCGCTGGCCCGTGAGGCCGGTTATCGTACCAAGATCGCGGTCGATACGATTGATGATAAGGTTGATCCGGTGGGAGCGTGTGTGGGTGTTCGCGGCAGTCGTATTCGCAATATTGTGGATGAACTGGGCGGCGAAAAAATTGATATTGTTCGCTGGAGCGATTCATCTCAGGTGTTGATCGCAAATGCTCTGATGCCTGCGAAGGTCAGTGAAATCGCGATTTGCTTTGAGTTGGGACGGGCGACCGTTGTCGTGACCGAGGACCAGTTGTCGCTGGCCATCGGCAAGCACGGCCAGAACGTTCGTCTGGCGGCTCGATTGACCGGGTGGGATATCGATATCCTGACCCCGACCGAATACAACAAGGAAGTAGACCGGGTATCGGCCTGCATCAAAGAGGTTGACGGAGTGGATGATAGTTTTGTTGATAAGCTCCTGGCGTTGGGAATTATCTCAGTGCTTGACCTTGAGGAAGTTGGGGCGGAACCGCTTGTCAAGGAATTGGATGTCGAACAGTCATTGGCTGAGCAGGTTATCACTGCGGCGGAAGAATCTGCGAAGAAAGCCGCTGCTGAGAATAATGCTACACAAGCTGAAGATATTCTGAAACAGGAAAAAGATAAATTGAAATAATCAATGATTCGCAATGATGCGGACTAAAGCGTCGGCACGGATGTTTATTTATTAGGGAGACGGTTTTGGCTAAAACGAGTACACGAGTGCATTTATTGGCCAAGGAGCTGAATGTTAAAAGCAAGGCTATTATTGAAAAATGCCAGGCCGAGGGTTTGGACCAGATTAAGAATCACATGTCGACGATTTCTGTGGGTCTGGCCGCAACGATTCGTGAGTGGTTTAGTGAAGGCGAACATCAAACAACAGTGGAAATGTCAAATCGTGTGGATCTTAAGAAAGTACGGATCAAACACAAGAAAAAGGTGGTAAAGGAGGAAACGCCTGAAGAAGAAGCGCCGGCCGAAGAAGTACCGGAGCAAACCGCCCCGGTAACGGAACAACCTGCCGAAGTCGCTGCACAGGAAACGGTTGCTTTGGCCGAACCTGTTGCCGAAGAAGCTCCCACTGAGCCGGTTAAGGAAGAAGTTGAAGCTGAAAAACCCAAGAAAAAAGTTAAAAAAACAAAAAAGGCGGCCAAGCCCAAGAAACCTGAAAAGATCGTTCCGGCCGGTCCTATGTTGGAAAAACCCAAACCGGCAACCCTTTCAGGGCCGACAGTTATTCGTGTAGAAAAGGTTGAAGAAGAAAAACGTCCCCCACGGCGTCGGGCTCCTCGTCCTCGTCACGACCAGCCGATCACCGAACCGCTTTTGGCCAGCCATGATACATTAGGTAAGGGTAAAAAAGCCGGTAAAGCTAAAACCCACGGCCGCAAAAAAGACCGGGCCGGCGGCGAAGGCGATGCTTCTCGCCCACGCGCTGATATCAAGCGGATGCGGGCACGCGATATGGAAGAGCGCCGTGCACGTCTGGCGGCTGCTCGCGGCGAAACGACACGAGCCAAACCGTCCAGACGTATTGAGGCCAGAAAAGCAGGGGATGCGGCTTCGCATGTTGAGCGACCAGAGAAAGCATATGTTTCTGAGCCGATTTTTGTGAAGGATCTGTCTGCTGCGATGGCCGTTAAGGTCGGTGAGATTATTTCCAAACTGATGTCTCAGGGCGTAATGGCGACCGCAAATCAGGCGATCTCCACAGACGCGGCGGAACTGGTTGCACTGGAATATGGTACAGAACTGGTCGTTGAGCGTAAAAAAGGTGTTCTTGAAGAAATCCAGGAAACCTTCGATGCCCGTAGCCGTGATAATCTGAAAAAACGTCCGCCGATTGTTACGATGCTGGGTCATGTTGACCACGGTAAAACCAGCCTGCTTGATAAGATTCGAAGCACGAGCGTTGCTTCCGGCGAAGCCGGTGGGATTACTCAGCATATTGGTGCCTATCAGGTGGAATTGAATGGTAAGAAAGTAACGTTTCTGGATACGCCGGGACACGAAGCTTTTACAGCGATGCGTGCCCGCGGGGCCAACATGACCGATATTGTCGTTTTGGTGATTGCCGCTGATGATGGCGTGATGCCGCAGACGGTTGAAGCGATACACCATGCCAAGGCAGCGGGTGTTACGATTATTGTTGCACTCAATAAATGCGATCTCCCCGGTGTGGATTTCAATCGAATCTATGGTCAACTGGCTGAACACGAACTGACGCCGACCGAATGGAGTGGTAATACAGAAATTGTCAAGACCAGCGCCATTACCGGTGAGGGAATTGAAGAACTGATCGAGCATCTGGACTATCAGGCGGAACTGAACGATTATCAGTCTGATCCGGATATTCCGGCACAAGGGTGGATCGTCGAAGCAAAAATGTCTCAGACCAAAGGACCGGTTGCGACAGTTCTTGTCAAAGAGGGCACCTTGAAAAAAGGCTCTATTGTTCTGGCCGGTGGGGCATCGGGCCGTATTCGAACGATGACGGACAGCCGGGGCAGAAGTGTCAAAACCGCAACGCCTTCTATGCCGGTTGAAATTACCGGTTTGGTTAGTGTGCCGACAGCAGGCGATAAATTTTTCTGTCTGCAGGATATTAACCAGGCCAAAGCCGCCGCTGAACGGGTCCAGCATGTGACCCGTGAAGAAGGGTTGGCAAGACGGTCCATTGTAACACTGGACAATCTGTTTTCGCACATTGAAGCGGGTAACATTAAAGAACTTAATCTGGTCGTTAAGGCCGATGTTCAGGGGTCCGTGGATGTGCTGATAAAATACCTGACCGAACTGAGTACAGATGAGGTTAAGGTCAAGGTTCTCCATGCCGCAGTTGGCGGGATTACCGAAGGTGATATTGTTCTGGCCGAAGCGTCCGCAGCAATTGTAGTCGG
>CALETL010000238.1 GCA_937920485.1 uncultured Phycisphaerae bacterium | reverse complement strand
AAACTTACCGATGAAAGCTCAGGAATGGTCCGGCGATCCACAGAGGCCAATTTGGAAGCATCAAAAGAAAAACTGCGGCTGCTTGGGCTGGCAGATGCACAGATACAGGATATTCAACAGGCTGACCGCGCCACGGATCATATCACGATCAATGCCCCGCATGACGGCGTGGTTATCGAAAAACACGTTTCAGAGGGAGCGTATGTCAAAACAGGCACAGCCATCTACACCATTGCGGACCTGTCGCACTTATGGGTGCAGTTAGACGCTTATGAATCGGATATGATGTGGGTGCGATTTGGCCAGAACGTCGAATTTACGACAGAAGCATACCCCGGGCAGGTCTTTAAGGAACGGATTACATTTATCTCTCCGACACTCGATGCGGCCACGAGAACCATCAAACTGCGACTCAATGCGGACAACTCTGACGGCACGCTCAAGCCGGGGATGTTTGTTCGAGGAACCGTTCGATCCAAAGTCGCTTCAAGGGGTTTGGTGGCCGATCCGGACATTGCGGGCAAATGGATCTGCCCGATGCATCCGTCCGTCATTAAAGAACAGCAAGGTCAGTGTGATATTTGCCAAATGGACCTGGTGAAAACGGACTCGCTGGGATACACCGAAGCAGTTTCGCAACAAGCGCCTCTGGTTATTCCGGCCACCGCGCCGCTGATCACGGGTAAACGCGCGATTGTTTACGTGCAACTGCCCAACACCGAAAAGCCCACTTTCCAAGGCCGGCAGGTTGTATTGGGGCCAAGGGCCGGAGGGTATTACCTTGTTGAAAAGGGACTGGCCGAAGGAGAGCAGGTCGTCATACAGGGTAATTTCAAGATCGATTCGGCATTACAAATTCAAGCCAAGCCAAGCATGATGAGCCCGCAAGATGACATTATTTCAGGTGAACAGGAATTCTGTCCCGTAATGGGCGGCAAAATCAACAAAGATGTGTTTATTGAGTACAAAGGTAAGAAAGTGTATTTCTGCTGCCCGGGCTGCGATAAGGAATTCCAGGCAGACCCGGAAAAATATATTAAAAAGCTCCCTCAGTTTCAGGAAAAATGAGATACATTTTTCTATTAGATAGTGAGACTTGAAGATGCAGGAATCTAAAAGCAACATGGTTGATAAGCTGATTCGATTTTGTCTTGAAAACAAACTCGTTGTCAGCTTGCTGCTGATCGCGATTATCGGGTGGGGGCTGATGGTGGCACCCTTTGATTGGAAGTTGGCTGGACTGCCGCGATCTCCCGTCCCGGTCGATGCCATCCCGGACATTGGCGAAAATCAGCAGATCGTTTTCACCGAGTGGGCCGGACGCTCGCCGCAAGACGTTGAGGATCAGATCACATATCCTTTAACCGTTTCACTGCTGGGTATCCCCGGAGTCAAGACGATCCGCAGTAATTCAATGTTCGGTTTTTCAAGCATATACGTCATCTTCGATGAAGATACTGAATTCTATTGGTCCCGCAGCCGCATTCTTGAAAAGCTGAACTCGCTGCCGTCCGGCACATTACCTGAAAGAGTTAAACCCGCATTGGGGCCGGATGCAACAGGATTGGGGCAGGTCTTCTGGTACACACTCGAAGGACGCGATGAAAAAGGCGATCCTGCCGGCGGTTGGGGGCCGGATGAACTGCGAAGCATTCAGGATTGGTATGTACGCTATGCGCTGATGAGCGCCGAAGGCATCAGCGAGGTCGCCTCCGTTGGCGGCTTTGAAAAAGAGTATCAGATCGATGTCGATCCCGATACCATGCGGGCCTACGGTGTCAACATCGAAGATGTGTTCAATGCGGTCAAGATGTCCAATGTGGACGTGGGCGCAAGAACCATAGAGATCAATAAAGCCGAGTATGTTATCCGCGGATTGGGTTTTCTGAAAAATACTTCGGATATTGAAAACACCGTCGTTAAAGTCAACGACAATGTGCCTGTTTATATCAAAGATATTGCCCATACTACAGAGGGCCCTGCCCTGCGGCGAGGGGCACTGGACAAATCCGGAGCCGAGGCCGTTGGCGGTGTGGTCGTGGTGCGTTACGATTACAACCCCCTGCAGGCAATTAAAAATGTCAAAGCCAAAATCGAAGAACTCTCGACCGGACTACCTGTCAAAGAATTACCCGACGGCACGACCTCCAAGGTCACCCTTGTACCCTTTTATGACCGGACCGGTCTGATCTATGAAACGCTCGGCACGCTGGAATCGGCCCTGACCGAGGAAATTCTGGTCACAGTCATTGTGGTGCTTTTGCTGGTGATGCACCTGCGAAGCTCGGTGATTATCAGTGCTATGCTGCCGCTGACGGTATTGGCGACATTTATCGCGATGAAGCTGTTTAAAGTGGATGCCAACATTGTAGCGCTTTCCGGAATCGCCATCGCGATCGGCACGATCGTCGATATGGGGATCGTTATCTGCGAGAACATCCTGCGGCATCTTCAGGAAGCCGGTGAGCAGGACAACAAACTGGAGGTTGTCTATCGTGCCGCCAGTGAGGTTGGCAGCGCTATCCTGACGGCGGTTGCGACCACGATTGTCGGATTCCTGCCGGTGTTCACCATGACCGGCGCTGAGGGCAAGCTGTTTAAGCCGCTGGCGTTTACAAAAACATTTGCGCTTATCGCATCAATTGTGATTGCTTTAACGATCCTGCCTCCGGCGGCACTGGTGTTCTTTAAGCGAATGAAAAAACAGCCCACTCGCAAAGAGCGTATGCCGCGTTTGGTGAACATCATTGTCGTAATCCTGGTGGGGTTGGTCCTCACACAACACTGGCTGCCGCTGGGACCGGAAAAAGGAACCATCCTGAACTTTATTTTTATCGCCCTGCTTATTGGCGGGTTGCTGCTGTTCTTTTATCTGTTCCAAAGATTCTATTCGGTACTTTTATCGTGGTGTCTGAACAACAAGCGGATCTTTCTTCTAATCCCTACGTTTGTCGTAATTGCCGGCGGGTTTGTCTGGTCGGGGATGGGCAAGGAATTTATGCCGCCGCTGGATGAGGGTTCATTTTTGTATATGCCCACGACGATGCCGCACGCATCCATCGGCGAAGCATTGGACGTGCTTCAAAAACAGGATACCGCGTTTCAGGCAATCCCCGAAATCGAATCCGTCGTCGGTAAGATCGGCCGGGCAGACAGCCCGCTGGACCCGGCGCCGATCTCGATGGTCGAAACCATCATCAACTATAAATCCGAGTACATCACCGATCAGGACGGCCATCACATTCGATTCAAATACGACAAGGCAAAACAAGCGTATCTGCGGGACGAAGACGATAATCTGATTGCCGATGCACATGGTAAACCGTACCGGCAATGGCGGGATTTTATTAAATCACCGGACGATATCTGGGACCAGATCGTCAAGGCCGGGCAGGTTCCCGGCACGACCAGCGCTCCAAAACTTCAACCGATCGCCGCGCGGCTTGTGATGCTGCAAAGCGGGATGCGGGCGCCGATGGGAATCAAAGTCAAGGGGCCTGATCTTCAAAGCATTGAAGCGGTCGGTCTTCGGCTGGAAGAACTCTTAAAAGAAGTGCCCGGCGTGGATCCGACGATGGTCATTGCCGACCGGATCGTCGGAAAACCCTACCTGGAAATTGATATCGATCGGCAAGCCATAGCTCGCTACGGAATCAGCATTCAGAAAGTTCAACATATTATCGAGGTTGCAATTGGAGGCAAGCGCATTACCACAACCGTCGAAGGCCGCGAACGATATCCGGTTCGCGTACGCTACATGCGGGAACTTCGGGACCAAATCGAAACACTGGACGATATTCTTGTACCCGCATCGGACGGCACTCAGATTCCCCTGCGGCAATTGGCAGAGATACATTACGTTCGCGGCCCGCAGGCCATTAAAAGCGAAAATACGTTTCTGACCGGGTATGTTCTTTTCGACAAAGTCCAGAACTATGCGGAAGTGGATGTCATTGAAGAATGCCGCGCCTATCTGAACAGTAAAATCGACAGCGGCGAATTAGTCCTGCCTAAAGGCGTCAGCTACAACTTTGCCGGAACGTATGAAAACCAGCTCCGCGCTCAAAAGACGCTGAGTATTGTCATTCCGCTGGCGTTGTTCATTATCTTCATCATCCTATACCTGCAGTTCAGATCGGTCCTGACAAGTATGATGATTTTTTCCGGGATCATCGTCGCATGGGCAGGCGGATTTTTGATGATATGGGCTTATGGTCAGGGCTGGTTCATGGACATAAACTTTTTCGGGACCAATTTAAGAGAACTGTTCCAAATGCATCCGATCAATTTAAGTGTCGCGATATGGGTAGGATTTTTGGCCCTGTTTGGAATTGCCTCTGATGACGGCGTCGTGATGTGCACGTATCTGGAACAATCCTTCAAGAAAACACAGCCCACCAACAGAGACGAGATTCGCAAAGCGATTATTGCCGCCGGAAACCGACGCATCCGGCCATGCCTTATGACGACCGCAACCACCATTCTCGCTTTGATTCCGGTGTTGACATCAACCGGTAGAGGCTCGGATATCATGATCCCCATGGCCATCCCCGTCTTCGGCGGAATGACCATCGAAATCCTGACAATGCTCGTTGTTCCGGTGTTATACTGCTCCCTAAAAGAGCTGAAAGCAAAGGACGGCAAAATCGCTTCATAAGCCAATCCTACAGAGAAGCTTTCAATTGACATCAAAATCAGGACGCTGTACACTTAGGCAATGGCAAACATCCAAAAGCAGATTGAGCAATTACGAGCCGAAATCCGGCACCATGATGTGCTGTATTATGTGCAAAATGCCCCCGAAATTACCGACCAGCAGTATGACAAGTTGTTTGCGGAATTGAAACAGCTTGAAACCAAGCACCCGGAATTGATCACACCGGACTCCCCTACTCAGCGGGTCTCCGAGCAGCCGGTCGCCGGATTCGAAACAGTCCCCCATGCGGTCCCCATGCTAAGCATTGACAACACCTATAATGAAGACGAGCTGCGAAAATTCGACGAGCGGGTCGCCAAGGGACTGGAGTCGCCCCGCTACGATTATACGGTCGAACCCAAGATCGACGGACTCGCCATCAGCTTACGATATGAGAACGGCCATTTAACCCGCGCCGCCACACGAGGCGACGGCAGTCGCGGCGACAATGTAACCAGCAATATTCGCACCATCAGGGCCATCCCGCTATCACTGGAAGGAAAAGATATCCCTGAAGTGCTGGAAGTCCGTGGCGAAGTCTATATGCCCAAAAAGGCATTCACAGAATTGAACGCCGCCAAGGTCGAGGCCGGAGAACCGGAATTTGCCAATCCCCGCAACGCCGCCGCCGGCTCGTTGAAACTGCTCGACGCGCGAGTTACCGCCACACGCAAGCTGGCGTTTTTCGCCTACTCCCTGGGTCAGGTCAGCACGCCGTTGGCAGATACACATTATGATGCACTGGAAAAATTAAGAAATTTTGGATTACCCGTCAACGAGGCCAAAAAAGCCAAAGATATCAATAAGGTTATGGCAATCTGTCACGACTGGCAGCACAGGAAAGATAAATTTGCATACCAGATCGACGGCATGGTCATCAAGGTCAACCGCTACGATCAGCACGATGTTCTGGGAACGACTGGACGAGCCCCAAAGTGGTGCATTGCCTATAAATTCCCCGCTGAACAGGCCGAAACGATTTTAGAATCCATCACAGTACAGGTCGGCAAAAACGGCACGCTTACACCTGTTGCCAACTTAAAACCGGTTCAATTAGCCGGCACAACCGTCAAGCGTGCAACACTGCATAACTTTGACCAACTGGAACGGTTAGATGCCCGTTGCGGCGACACCGTCATCATCGAAAAGGCCGGCGAGATTATTCCGCAGGTCGTCGATGTGATTGTTAAACAACGGGATTTATTTGAAAGCAAGCCGTTTGAAATCCCCACACAATGCCCCACCTGCGGCGGCGGCGTCCAAAAGGATGAAAACGGTGTGTATCTGCGGTGTGTCAATCCAAACTGTATTGCACAATTGAAAGAACGGCTGGAATACTTTGTCGGAAAGGGCCAGATGGATATCGATAAACTTGGCCCGGCTTTGATTGAACAGTTGGTTGATAAAGAACTCGTCAAAAACTTCGCCGACATCTATAAGCTGCGATTTGACCAACTCGTCCAGCTCGAACGCATGGCCGACAAAAGCGCCGCCAATGTGATGGACAGCATCGAGGCCAGCAAGGCCCGCCCGCTATGGCGGTTGGTCGCGGCACTCGGCATCCGCAATGTCGGCGGGCAATCCGCACAGATCCTCTCCGATGAATTCGGCGCGCTGGACAAACTGATGGCCGCAACAGCGGAACAGCTAACCGCCATCGACCAGATCGGCCCAGTCATGGCCGAAAGTGTCTACGAGTATCTGCATGACCAAGACAATATCAAAATTATCAATAAAATGCTGGATGCCGGAGTCATACCCGCCCCACCCAAACAAAAAGCCTCAAATGTGCTGGAGGGCATGACAATTGTCGTAACCGGAACGCTGAAAAATCACACCCGCCAGCAGATCGAACAAATGATCAAGGACCACGGCGGCAAAACAAGCTCTTCCGTAAGCAAAAAAACGGCATTGTTAGTCGCAGGCGAAAACGCCGGAAGTAAACTCGATAAAGCCAATCAACTCGGAATCGAAGTCATCACCGAAGCCAAATTCATGGAACGAGTCACATCACCTTAACCAAACTACAGAAATAAGAAAAATTCGATTGAAAGAACAAGGAATGAATCAATCAAAATTCACTCGTAAAAAATGGTGCTTATTGTGTTTGATTTTGTTTATT
>CALETL010000237.1 GCA_937920485.1 uncultured Phycisphaerae bacterium | reverse complement strand
AAATAATGAAGATACAGGCGGTCAAAGGCACACGGGATTTTTACCCGCCTCAAATGGCGGTTCGCAACTTCATCGTTGATGGCTGGAAGGCCGCGTCGATCCGCAACGGGTTTGTGGAATATGACGGTCCGATCTTTGAGTACCTGCAGATGTACCAAATCAAAAGCGGCGATGAAATTGTCGAGCAGCTTTTCAACTTCACCGATCGCGGCGGCAGGCATCTGGCGATTCGTCCGGAGATTACGCCGACGCTGGCCCGTATGGTCAATCAGCAGATCAATGCGCTGCCGCGGCCGATCAAGTGGTTTTCTGTGCCCCGTCTGTGTCGGGCTGAGCGTCCGCAAAAAGGGCGATTGCGCGAATTCTTCCAGTGGAACATCGATATTATTGATGTCCAGGATGTATTGGCCGATGCGGAAGTGGTTTTCTGTTCACTGGATTATTTGTGCTCTCTTGGGTTGACGAATAAGGATGTAGTTGCAAAGATATCCAGTCGGCGTCTACTGGCGGCACTGCTGAAAAATATCGGGATCGCCGAAGAAAAGCTCGAAACGCTGTATCCGATTTTGGATAAAAAAGCGAAAATTCCCACAGAGGCGTTCGTCGAAATGCTTGAAAAAGAAGTTGATGATGCCGAAACGATTCAAACTATCGTCAAGCTAATGGATGTTCATTCGATTGATAAAATTTCCGATATCGTAAAGCTCAATGATGAAGCACAGGATGCCTTGAACGAACTCGGTCAGGTTTTTGCTTATCTTAAACAAATGGGTATTGAGGACTTTTGTCGATTCGATATGGGCATTGTTCGCGGACTGGCTTATTACACCGGAATGGTATTTGAGATCCATGATGCAAAGGGCGACCTTCGTGCGATCTGCGGCGGGGGCAGATATGACAACCTGTTAAGTGACTTTGGCGGGCCCAAAGTGACGGCAACCGGCATGGGCATGGGCGACGCGGTGCTGGAAATCCTGCTGCGTGAAAAGGGTCTGCTGACAGATGATTCACTGGACGTTCAAAAACTGGATTACTTTGTCGCCTGTGTGGATGGCGACCTGCTCGATGAGGCCGTTGCCATCACAGCCAAAATTCGACAAAAGGGCTGCTCGGCCAATTTAAGCTACAAAACCGGGTCGCTGAAAAAACAGATAAAAACGGCCGATTCCATGAATGCTGCCAAGTGCATCATCGTTGGCGGCGAATTGAAAGAAGATGGCAAGCTTGTTGTCAAAGACATGAAAACCGGCGAACAGGAACTGATAGACGCCGCTTCGTTCTTGAAATAACAAAAGCGCGGCGGCGCAAGCCGCCCGAAGGCGATTTCGTGGGACATTAGCATTTTTAATTGAAGGAGTCGATGCAAACAGACCAAGCCAACATCTATGAACAGGCATTCGAGAGTTATCTCGCCGAAAATAAAATTCCGTTTATCTGGGTGGACCAGTCCAAACGGCCGGAGTTTTTTGAATCTTCGGTTAAAAATTTTGACTTTCTCGTCTATCCGGAGACCAAGTCTCCCATTCTAATCGAGTTGAAGGGCCGCACATTCAAAGGCGATTCTCTTGCCGGTCTTAAAGGATTGGACGGCTGGACAACGTTTGAGGATGTTCAGTCCCTGTCACAATGGCTGGACTATTTTTGCAGGGATTTTCCCGATACAAAGGCATTTTTTGTATTCGTTTTTCAATTCGCCAATATTGACGTTGAAACCGACGGTTGGCCGGTTTATGATTGGGGCGATAAGCGTTTTTTGCTCTTGGCGATCCCGCTGGAACATTACCGGGACTGCATGAAGGTTCGCAGTCCGAAGTGGCAGACGGTGACTCTGCTCGCGGAAGATTTTCGGCGATGGACCATGCCGGTTAACAATGTTGTATTTGCCATAGAGGGCACAGAGAATGAGTAATAAAAAGGAAAATATGAAGGGATTTCGATTATGGATAGTATAGAGCAAAAGATCATTAATCGTGAAAACCGTCTTCTTAGAAATGAAAAGTCATGGCACAGAGCTCGAATCGGGGCGATTTTTCTTTTTATAATTAGTATTATAGCTCTTCCTAGCTTGCTCAGCAGCGATTCCATATCAAGAGATGAGGGAAACATAGGAATTATTTATGGCTTTTGGTTTATGTTATTGCTTCTGTCATTCGATCAGGCGAATTCAAATATTCATCATATTGATTCTATAAACTATTACCGAGGCAAATATATCGGAAAAGATGATAACAATATCTAATAAAGCTTATTGCTGATAAATAGGAATTAGAAACTTTGCGTTGGTGTGTCTTTAAATACCTAAGTACGAAAAAAATATATGAATAAACAAATACAGCAATACGCAGAGAAAATATTAGCCGGTCAGCTATTGGACCGAAGCGAAATAGACCGATTATCCGAACTGTCCAGCGACCATCTTGACGACCTGCTCTACTGGGCCAACGAGATTCGCAAGGCCAATTTCGGCAACACCGTCAAAATGTGCTCCATCGTCCCGGGCCGCATGGGTGGTTGCAGTGAGGATTGTACATTTTGCGCCCAGTCACTGCATTATGACACCGCGGTCGATAAAACACCGCAGGTGCTCAGTGATGACGAGATCATGGCCGCGGCGAAAGAAGCCAAACAAAAATGCGTTCCCAATTTTGGTATCGTCTATAGCGGCAAAAAGGTCAGCGAAACAGAACTGGACCGCTTGATCGCCTTGACCGAGCGGATCAAAAGTGAGTTGGGCATGGGTGTTTGTATGTCGCTGGGCATCGTTAGCGATGAGAATATGGTTCGGCTTGCGGATGCGGGTGTGGTTCGGTTTAATCATAATCTTGAAACATCCGAACGACATTTCGCTGATATCGTCAGCACACACAAATACCAAGATCGCGTCAAGACGATTGAAGCGGGATTAAAAGCCGGAATGGGTGTTTGTGCCGGCGGTATCTTCGGTATTGGTGAAACCGAAGCCGACCGGATTGACATGGCACTCGAACTGCGGCGGTTGCGTGTGGATATGGTGCCGATGAACTTCCTGCACCCCATCGAAGGAACTCCGCTGGGCAATACCGACAAACTGCCGCCGCGGGAGATTTTACGCATTGTAGCACTGTACCGATTCATCCTGCC